>JAYVWQ010000563.1:0-6013 GCA_043785945.1 Akkermansia sp. | reverse complement strand
CCTCACCCCGGCCCTCTCCCCGTTGAGGGGAGAGGGAGACAGAAGCGCCGGTTCCAATCCGCAATCCGCAATCCGCAATCCGCAATCTTCCCAAGGACTTGTCCTGCTGCTGGCGCACGAACTCCAAATGCTCGATGCGATCCTCGATGGTTTCGACGTGGCCGAACATCATGGTGATGCTGGTCGCCAGGCCAAGCTGATGGGCGGTGTCCATCACCCCCATCCATTGCGCGGAGTTCGCCTTGAGCGGTGCAATGCGGTTGCGCACGCGGTCCACCAGGATTTCCCCGCCGCCGCCGGGCAACGAGCCGAGGCCGGCCGCCGTGAAGTCCTTGAGGATTTGTTCGACCGGCTCGTTGAAAAATTCCGAGAAGGCGACGAACTCGCTGGGGCTGAAGCCATGCACGTTGACCTGCGGAAACTTCGCTTTGATGTGCGCGAGCAGATCGAGATACCACTGCTTGGTCAGCCTGGGGTGATGCCCGCCCTGCATGAGAATCTGCCTGCCGCCGAGGGCCAGCGTCTCCTCGATTTTCTGGTCCATCTCCGCGTGGGTTATGACGTAGGAATCGTTGTCCTTCTCCGTGCGCCAGAAGGCGCAGAACTTGCAATAGACGTTGCAGACGTTGGTGTAATTGACGTTGCGATCCACGATGTAGGTGACGATGTCATTGCCCCGTCCGCCGTGGGCGCGGGCGCGATGCAACTGGCGGCGGCGGTCGGCCAGCGCGCCGAGTTCTGCGAGCGGCAGGTGGTAGAGGCGCAGGGCGTCGGCCCCGTTGATGCGCCCGCCGTCCCAGACTTTCTGGAGCAGTTCGTCGAGTGATGCGTCGTGAATCATCCCGGAAAATCTAGGGCAAGGCCGGGAAGAAGAAAGCGCGCTTTTGTCGGCCGGCTGAACGCTCGGAACCGGATTATTTCTCGCGAAGGCGGCGAAGGAAGCGAAGGAGGAGGAATGCAGTTGGGAACCTGTTCGGTGTCATGGTTCTCGGACTTAAAAATTGAAACCATGCCCGTCCCCTTCGCCTCCTTTGCCGCCTTCGCGAGACATTTTCTTCTTCCCCCACCACCCCTCGAAACCACGTACACTCTTCAACCCGTAGGACTCAATCCGACACTCTTTTCATCCCGTGCCGGATACCGCTCCGCCGCGCGGCGCGTATGGTCTTTCCATATCCATGAGTCACACGCGCAACATCAAAGTGTTCATCGCCGATGATTCGATTGTTCTCCGCGAACGATTGCTGGAGATGTTGCGCGAAATTCCCGGCGTGGAAATCCTCGGCTGCGCGCAGGACGGACTCCACGCCATTGATTCCATCCGCGCCCTCCAGCCTGACGCGGTGGTGCTCGACATCCAGATGCCCTGCGGCACCGGGCTGGACGTGCTCAAAAACATCAAGCACGACGGGCGCGGCCCCATCGCCATTGTCTTCACCAATTTTCCCTATCCCCAGTATCAGAAGCGCGCCTTCGAGCACGGCGCAGATTATTTTTTCGACAAGACGACGGAGTTTGAAAAGTTGCAGGAACTCTTCGGGCAACTAACCGGAAACCTGGAGGCGCACCCGCGCTGAACTGTGTTATGTCACATTCACTTAAACCTCGATTTCAAACCGCCGGGCTGGCCGAGCAGGACGCGGGCTTGCTCGCGCGCTTGGTCCATGTCAGCCCGGCGGTGCTGTATTCGTGCAAGGTCGCGGAAGACTGCGGCACCATCGCCGTGACCGGCAATGTGCGGCGCGTGCTGGGTTACGCGCCCGAGGATTTCACGGGCGACCCGAGCTTCTGGGCGGTGCGCATTCATCCCGATGATTCCGGGCGGGTGTTCGCCGAGATGCCGCACCTGTTTCGCGAGGGGGAGCAGACCATTGACTACCGCTTTCAACACGCCGACGGCCGCTACATTCAACTGCGTGATCACATGACCTTGGAGCGCGATGCCGAGGGGCATCCGTTGAGAATTCTCGGCTGCTGGCTGGAAGTGGCCGATGCGAGCCGGGTCAATTTGATTTCCCACACCGCTTCGGAAACCACCACCACAGAAACCGCAGGAGGAACTTATGCCCAATAAAAATGAGCAGCAGGATGGCATGTCGGAGGACGGCCAAGGTTGGATGCGGGTCAGCGTGCAATCGCCGCTCGGCACGGTGCGGCTGGCCCGTCGGCTGCCCGCGCTGCCGCGCCGGGAGAATCAGGACAACCGCGCCAGCGGCGAGATCTCGAACTGGATCATCCGCCGATTTGAGCTGAGTAATCACCAGGGGACAGCAGCGCGGCGGTTTCGGCTGCATCGCTCAGTTTGATCTGAAAGAACCAGCCGTCGCCGTACGGCTGGTCATTGACCAGCGTCGGGCTGTCCACGGCCTTGGCATTGACCGCCACGACCACTCCCGATACCGGCGCATAAATGTCGCTGGCCGTTTTTACTGACTCCACCACCGCGCAGGCTTCCCCCGCCTTCAGTTTGCGTCCCACCTCGGGCAGTTCCAGGAAGACTACGTCCGTCAACTCATGCTGCGCATGGTCGGTAATGCCGATGGTCGCCATGTCCCCGTTCAGGCGCACCCATTCGTGCGATTTTGCGTACTTCAAATCGGAAGGAACTTTTGCGCTCATAAAATTGTGACGCGACACTACGCAGCGCGCAGCGATTGTTCAAAGGAGATTTGCCCGCACGGAAGATAAATCCAACGCCGGATAAAGAGCCGCTTATCCAAGGTCAGCCAGCAACTGCTCCATCTCCGCCTGCGGCCCTTCGTGATGCTGCTCGATGGCCAGATGCAGCGCGCGCTGAAAGGCGGCCTTGGCCTGCGTTGAATCGCCTGCCGCCAGTTCGCACTTGCCGATTAAAATTTGCACCACCATCCAGTCCGGTTTCTTAGCCAGTGCCACGGCGAGGTGTTCCTTGGCCCGGACATAGTCGCCGGCGTTGAAGAGCGCCTTGCCGAGGCTGAAGCGTCCCAGTTCATTCTCCGGGAACTGCGCCACCATCTTTTCGTGCCGGGCAATGATCTCGTTCATGATTTGGCGAATGAATCAGCGCGGACGCACCAGCATTTCCTCCACGATGACGCGCGGAGGCAGATTGATGGCGAGCAGCGCGCAGGCGGCGATGTCCTCCGGCAGCATCATCTTCGCGCGAACCTCGGCGGGCGGGGGCGTAGGGCGCTTGTCGAGCAGGGGCGTGTCGATGTCGCCGGGAAAGATCGCGCAGGCGCGCACGCCGTGGCCGCGCTCCTCGGCGTTGATGGCCTGGGTGAGCCCGGCCAGCCCGAACTTGGAAACGACGTAGCCCGGTCCGGCTTTGGGACTGGCCTGTTTGCCGGCGTCAGAAACGATGTTGATGATCGTGCCGGTCTGGCGGGCGCGCATCTGCGGCAGAAAGGCCTGCACGCAGTAGTAGGGGCCGTGCAGGTTCGCATCGATCATCATGTGGTAATCGGCGAGCGAGAGCACTTCGAGCGCGCGCTTCGGCGCGTTCGTGCCGGCGGCATTCACCAGCACGTCCACAGTTTGAAATTTCTCCAGCACCGCGCCCTTCATCGCTTCGACCTGTTCCACGCGGCCAATGTCGCAGGGCGCGATCAGGACGTCTTCAGGTCCCAGGCCCGTGAGACGCGCGGTTTCTTCCAGCGCGGATTTCGTGCGGCCCAGCAGGGCCAAACGCCAGCCTTGGGCGGCGAGGGCCAGAGCGGTGGCGCGGCCCACGCCGCTGCCGGCCCCGGTGATGACTGCGGTTTGTTTCATGGGCGTGGTTTGTAGCGGGGAAAATAAAAATGACCAGCCATGAATCGCCGTTGGCCCGAGAGGCGTCGCACGAAGACGCAATCACGACGAGGCCGGGAATGTTGTTCCTTTGGATCGGTGAATAACTTTTCCTTCTCCGATGTTGACCTGAGCGGCCATCTGTCTAGCGTGCCTCTGAAGCCCAGCAAACAAAACAATCGTACCCCAAAAAATTATGTCGAGCAATCATGGTGTCGCCTACATGGGACCGGGCAAGGTCGAAGTCCAAAGCATTGATTACCCCAAGCTCGAACAGCGCGAGCAACGGCGGAAGTGCCACCACGGCGTCATCCTCAAGGTCGTTTGCACGAACATCTGCGGCTCCGACCAGCACATGGTGCGCGGCCGGACGACGGCCCAACCGGGCCTCATTCTCGGCCACGAAATCACCGGCGAAGTCGTCGAGGCCGGGCGCGACGTGGAGTTCATCAAGAAGGGCGACATTTGCAGCGTGCCCTTCAACATCGCGTGCGGGCGCTGCGCCAACTGCAAGGAAGGCAAGACCGGCATCTGCTTGAACGTGAATCCGGCCCGGCCCGGCGCGGCTTATGGCTACGTGGACATGGGTGGTTGGGTCGGCGGCCAGGCGGAATATGTGATGGTGCCCTATGCGGATTTTAATCTGCTCAAATTCCCCGACCGTGATCAGGCGCTCGCCAAGATCAAAGACCTCACCCTCCTTTCGGATATTTTCCCCACCGGCTATCACGGCGCGGTCAGCGCAGGCGTGGGGCCGGGTGCGACCGTGTATGTGGCTGGCGCGGGACCGGTCGGCCTGGCGTGTGCCGCTTCCTGTCACCTGCTCGGGGCGGCGGTCGTGATCGTCGGCGATTTGAACAAGGAACGCCTCGCCCAAGCCCGCCGCTTCGGTTGCGAAACGGTGGATGTTTCATTGTCCGCCTCCATTCCGGATCAAATTGAGAACATCATCGGCGTCCCGGAAGTGGATTGCGCGGTGGACTGCGTCGGATTCGAGGCGCGCGGCTGCGGCCACAATCACAGCAAGGAAGTCCCCGCCCAAGTGTTGAACAGCGTCATGGAAGTCTGCAAGGCGGGCGGGGCCGTCGGCATTCCCGGCCTCTACGTCACGGGCGATCCGGGCGCGGTGGATGAAGCCGCCAAGGTGGGCAGCCTCTCCATCCGCATCGGTCTCGGCTGGGCCAAGAGCCACACTTTCGTCACCGGCCAGTGCCCGGTCATGCGCTATCATCGCCGGCTCATGATGGCCATCCTGCACGACAAGATCAAAATCGCCAAGGCGACCAACGTCCAAGTCATCCCCCTCAAAGGCGCGCCCAAGGGCTACGTGGACTTCGACAAAGGCGCGGCGAAGAAGTTCGTCATCGATCCGCACGGCATGGTGAAGGGCTGATCCATTAGGCGAATCCATTTTCAGAACAAAAAAACCCGCGAAGCCCTCTGACTACAATGTCGGAGGGCTTTTTGTTTTCCGACTCCTCTGATTCATCATCGCGCGGCAAAAGGTTCGCGCCCCGCCTGCCTCGTGCCTTAACGTCCCCGCGCTGTGCCAGTCCGGGTTAAAATTTGCGGGATCACCAACGTCGCCGACGCGCTTGCCGCCGTCGCCGCGGGCGCGGATGCGCTGGGCTTCATGTTCTACGAGCCGAGCAAGCGCAATATCAGCCCCGCCGCCGCCGCCCAGATCACGCGCGAGCTGCCGCCATTCATCGCCCGGGTCGGCGTGTTCGTGAATCCCACGGAAGACTTCGTCCGGGCAGCCATTGAGACGAGCGGCTTCGACACGTTGCAATTTCATGGCGAGGAAACGCCGGAGTTTTGCGCCCGGTTTGGGTTAAAGGTGCTCAAAGCCTTCCGCATCCGCGACCGCGACTCGCTGCGGGAATGCGCGAACTACCCCGACTGTGCCTGGCTGCTCGACAGCTACGTGGCCGGCGCGCACGGCGGCACGGGCGCGACCTTCGATTGGGACGTGGCGGTGGAGGCGGCGCAACTGAGCCGCCAGATCATTCTTGCCGGGGGACTGAAGGTGGAAAGCGTGGCCGAAGCGGTGCGCCGGGTGCGGCCCTACGCGGTGGATGTTTCGAGCGGCGTGGAGTCGGCCCCGGGAAAAAAGGATCACGGGCTGGTTCGGGAGTTCATCTCGGTGGCGAAAGCAGCCGAGGCCAATCGTTGACTGCCCGACGGACAAGCCATTCCTCCAAGGTCTGCCGCCGACAAAAAAATCGGCGGGCTTTGGCACGCC
>JAYVWQ010000562.1:0-5026 GCA_043785945.1 Akkermansia sp. | reverse complement strand
GATTTGCGCCCGCCGCGCACGGCCCGCCATCGGCGGTTCAGCGAAGTGAATGACCAGGGGCTGAAGTAAGAGAGGACGACGAAATCTTGGGCCACCCGGCACAGCTCGCGCACCACGCGCTGCCGAATTTCCGCATCAGGGAAATGATGGAACAGCCGGAAGCTAAGGATGGAATCAAAGTGCCGGTCCGCGTAGGTGAGGTGCTCCAGGTCCTGATGCTCCACGGGAATTTTCAGGCCGGCCTTCGCCACATTCTCGCGCGTAATCTCGATCATCGAGTCGGACAAATCCGCCGCCGTCATCTCGTAACCCAGTCCGGCGAGCAGCAGCGAGGCCCGCCCGCCGCCGCACGGCGCATCCAGCACGCGGCCCTGCGGCACGATCTGGAAGGCCCGTTCGACTAGTCGCAGTTCGGAGCGTTCCTTGCCCTCGGCGCGCACCTGATAGGCCCGCGCTTTTTCGGGCGTGTATTTCACCCGCCCTTGATAGGCGGGGTTGGTTTCGGTTTTGTGCGCGCTGTCCACTGCGAGCGAGGCTATCGGCGGGAGCGTCCGGCGGCAACGCGCATTTTGGCCCGGCGATTCCTGCATTGACTCATCGCGCGTGGATTCCTGTACTCTGGCGCTGTGACCGCCGCGCCGCGCATTTCAGTTCTGATCAGCACCTTTAATAACGCGCGCTTTGTGGCCAAGAAGCTGGCGGAGATTCAGGCTCAAAGCATTTTCCACGAGGCGGAATTTCTCTTCATCGAAACCGGCTCGCCGGAACGAGAGCGCGAGTTGCTGCGTCCTTTTTGCGCAACTCATTCCAACTGCCGGGTCATCACCACCGACGACCGGCGCACGCTCTACGAAGCGTGGAACCTCGGTTGGTCGGCGGCCCGCGCCCCGCTCCTGTGCTACTCGAACATGGACGACACCATGCACCCGCGCCTCCTCGAGACGGTGGCGGCGGCGATGGGGAAAAATTCCTGGGACGCTTGTTCCGTCCTCATTGGCAAGCAACCGGAGAATGATCCTCAGCTCGATGACTGGTCGCCCGCCCGGTTTCGTCGGCGCGGGCTTTGCACGCGGCCCGGCCCCTTCACGGCTTGGCGGACTGCGCTCCAGGACAGCGTGGGGATGTTCGACGGCAAATTCATCGGCGCGGGCGATCTGGATTTTTGGTCGCGCCTCGTGGCGCACCGTGTCTCCGTGGGATTGGTGCCGAAGATTTTATACCTCTACACCAAAAGCCCGGGGCAACTTTCCAAATCCAGCGACGGACGCCGGGACCACGACAACGCCCTGCTCGCGGCCAAGGACTATCCCATCACCTGGCATCGCGGCTGGGGCCGGCAGGTGCGCTGGTGGCGCTGGGTGGTGCGTTTGTTTCCAAACTTCTTTTGTCTGCCCACCACGGCGGCGCGGTGAATCAATTCGCTTCACACGCCATGCCTTCTCCCACCGCTCCGCCATCGCTCAAACTGGGCTTCCTGCTCTTTGATTATTTTCCCTTCGGCGGCCTGCAACGCGACTGCGTGACCATCGCCCAGCGCTGCGCGGCGCGCGGCCACGACGTGACCATCTTCACCCGCACCTGGGAGGGTGAGCGCCCGGCGCAGCTCCGCATCGAGCTGTTTGGCCGGAGCGGCTCAACCAACCCCGCCCGCAATCGGCACTGCTGCAACAACTCGAAACCACGCTGCCCGCCCGCCAACTCGACGGCGTGATCGGCTTCAACAAACTGCCGGGCCTCGATCTCTATTACGGCGCGGACCCGTGCTACGTGGCCAAGGCGCGCAACCTCAAGTCATGGTGGTATCGGCTGCTCCCGCGCTACCGGCATTTCGCCGCCCTGGAACGCGCCGTCTTCGCGCGCGGCCAGCGCACTGAGCTGCTCGTCTTGACCGAGCGCGATGTGCCGCAGTACCGGGAAATTTACGGCACGGAGCAGGAGCGATTTCATGTCTTGCCGCCCAACGCGACCCGGCGCTCCTTCACCGACGCGCAACGGATCGAAACACGCCGTCGACTGCGCGTTGAAAACGGATGGACCGAGGACACCGAAGTGATGCTTTTCGTTGGCTCTGATTTCCGGCGCAAGGGTTTGGAGCGCGCGCTGCGTGCGTTCGCCGCTTTGCCGCCCGCTGGTGCCGCGCCTCGTCAGATGGTCGTGATCGGGGCGTGTTCACCCGGTCGCTTCGGTGTGCAGGCGCGCACCCTGGGCGTGGCCGACCGCGTGCATTTTCTCGGCGGACGCCACGATGTGCCGGACTGGATGCTCGCGGCGGATGCGATGATCCATCCCGCCCACGTCGAGACCGCCGGCATCGTCCTGCTGGAGGCGCTCACTTTCGGCCTGCCCTTGATCGCCACGGAGGTCTGCGGCTACGCGCCCTACGTGAAGGCCGCTGGCGGCGTAGTGTTGCCCGAGCCTTTCGATCAGAACGCCTGCAACGCTGCGCTCGCCGCCTTGCTGCAACCCGGGGACAACCGCCGCGCCCGAGTGCGCGCGCTGGAGTTCGCCGCGACGGAAGACCTCTACAGTTGTCATGACCGTGTCGTGGCGCTCATCGAGCAAGTCGTGGCGGGCAAGCGGCGAGCGTAAGACTCCACTACAGTGGTGGCTGAAATGCCTTCCCCGCCCGCCCGCCGGCTTTTACTCTGCGCCCGCTTTGCTCCATGAATGCTTCTGAAAAACTGCTCCGCGAATTAATCGCGCTCCCCAGCGTGAACCCGGCTTTTCTCCCGGCGGGCGACGCGCGCGCGGGCGAGCAGCGCGTCGCGGACTTCCTCGCCGCCACCGCCGCGCGCGCCGGGTTGGACGTGAACTTTTCCGACGCACTTCCCGGACGCCCAAACCTGATCGCGCGCCTCGGTCCCACGCGTCCGCTTCGCCGCGTCGTGCTCGCCCCGCACATGGACACGGTCGGTCACGCCGCGATGCCGGATGCGCTCTTCCGTCCGGTGAAGAAGGGCGACCGGCTGTTCGGTCGCGGGGCGTGCGACACCAAAGGTTCCGTGGCAGCCATGCTCACGGCTTTGTCGAACGTGGCGCGCAGTGCCACCCGTCCACGCGAGACGGAAATCATTTTCACCGCGCTCGTGGATGAAGAGAGCGGGCAGGGCGGCTCGCGGGCGCTGGTGCGCAACGGCTTCCGCGCCGATCTCGCCATCGTGGGCGAACCGACTTGTCTTCAAGTCGTCACGGCGCACAAGGGTGATCTCTGGCTCACCCTGCGCACGCGCGGGCAGGCGGCGCACGGCGCGCGGCCGGAACTCGGGCGCAACGCCGTCCACGCCATGGCCCGCGTGGTTGAGTGGCTGGAGACGGATTACGCGGCGCGGCTGGCGAAGAAGCGGCATCCCTTGCTCGGCCGGGCCACGGTCAACGTGGGCACCATTCGCGGCGGCACGCAGCCGAACATCGTGCCCGACCTCTGCGAGATCACCATCGACCGCCGCACCATTCCCGGCGAGACGCAGGCGGGGGTGGTTCGTGAACTGCGCTCTCTGCTCAAAGCTCAAGGCTTCGCCGTGGAACTCGTGGATGACAAAAGCACCGCGCCCTGCTGGCCCATGGAAACCGACGCCGCGCTGCCGCTGGTTCAAACTTTGATGAGAAACGTGAAGCAGCGCACCGCGCTGGGCGTGCATTATTTCAGCGACGCTTCGGTCTTCGCCTCCGGTGGCACGCCCGCCGTGCTCTTCGGTCCCGGCGACATCGCGCAGGCCCACACGGCGGACGAGTGGATTTCCCTGCGTTCGCTGGAAGGCGCGACGGCGGTGCTGACGAAATTTCTGAGCGAGCTGCCGTGAAGGTGCTGCCAGTTTGTAATACCAATGCAGTTTGAAGATCGGACGTAGGGCTGGCGTGCCGTTCCCCCTCACCCCGGCCCTCTCCCGCCGGGAGAGGGAGCCATTGTTTTCCGACTCATGAACTTTTCCAGCGCTCGGATTCGCCCAGACGCGGGATGCGATGCTCCCTCTCCTTGGGGAGAGGGCCGGGGTGAGGGAGAAGGCCACGACAGACCTTCCGTCCCACCAAAATTCAACGGGAGCTGTCGGTTGCAAACCGGTCGCACGCTTCCTATCCCAGCCGAAACGAAATGCGCGCGATCAGTTCCTTCCCGAAGCTCAGTTGCAACTGATTGAGGATTTCCTTGCGCCGGTAGCGCACGATTTCCGAGAGCCACACGCTGTTGTCCACGGTCACGAAGAGCGTGCCCTTGTTGATGCCGGTGGGCTGCGCGTGCGCGGTCAGGGTGGGGTCGATGAGGTTGTTCCAAACCTGCACGATCTCGGCCTCGCCCTGGCGGCGTTCCATGCGGAGGTCTTTGAAAACTGTGCCGACGAGCTGTTCCGCCGTTTTCTCTCGGCGGGCGCGGGACTTGATGACGGGCGTCGCGTCCACACCGCGCCAAGCCGCCAGCACCTTGTCCCGGGCGGACAGTCTAGGCGGGCCGAGCGGCCAGATTTTTCGGGGCGGCATCATCACGCGTTTGAGGAGCATGAGCGGCCACCGACTGCTCGTCCAGCACGAGCACGCCATGCGGAGGTAGGTCGTAGCTGCCCGTGAAGTTGTTGCCCGTGAGGAAGTCGTGCATGGGCTTGTAGAATTGCAGCCGGATGGGCGAATTCTGGTGGTTGAGCAGGAAGTAAATTTTTCGCCCGTCCTTCTCCCTCATGCTCACCTCGATGGTGTCGGGCACCTTCAGGAGCGGGTGCAGGCTGCAGAGGTTGCGCAGCCAGTGGATCAGGTCGTGGTAAAACGGCTGCGTGCTCACGGTGCCGATGTACACGGCGCGACCGAGGCCGTATTCATTCACCGTCACCGCCGGTTTGCCCGCGTAAAAATCCTTCGCGTAGGTCGCCATGACCTGGCAGCCCTTCGGCTCGATGAGGTCGCACCACAGCCGGCCCGGATGCAGATGCGTGGCCGGGAATCCGGCGCGGAAGGTCAGGTGATTCTCCGTGCCTGGCGGCAGTGGATCAAACTCCCGCACCTCCAGGCCGAACACATCAGTCAGGTCGTGCGGGTAGCA
>JAYVWQ010000561.1:0-3200 GCA_043785945.1 Akkermansia sp. | reverse complement strand
CGCACGCCGCCGGCGGAGGAAATCGCCTCGGCCAGCGGACGCGGCCCGATGAGCCGCAGCGCGCAGCCTTTCACGGTCGCGGCCAGCGATTCGGCGGAGTTGAATGGCGCGCATCCCGGCAGATGGTCCAGGATGGCAAACGCCGCGTCGCTCAAGCGCCAGCGCGAACGGGCTTCGGCGAGAAAGTTGCGCGGGCCGTGCCCCAGCTTTTTCACGAGTTGCTCAACGGTGTGGGCAGGTTTGAAATCAATCACGATCTCCGGCTCCGACATCGCGCGCAGCGCCGGGCCGAGTTGATAAATCGCGCCACCCTCCAGTCCGTACTTCGTTACGAGCAGTTCACCCACGGCCGTGATTTCACCCACGCGGGCCGTGATGTTCTTGAGCGGCTGGCCTTCCGCCTGCGCGAGCACGGCGGGTGGCCAGGCGAGTTCCCAGCCGCAATTGGCCGGCCGCAAAGGGGCCACGGCCACGCCCAGTTTTTCCAGCGTCGAAACCCATCCTCCGTCGGAACCCGTTTCCGGCCACGAGCCGCCGCCGAGCGCGAGGATCACGGCGTCGGCTTCCATCGGACGAACTTCACCTTCGACTTGGAAATCAATCTCCCATCGCGCGCCGGTTCGAAGCCCCGTCCAGCGATGGCGCATGGCGAAATGCACGCCGGTCTCGCGCAGCCGATGGACCCAGCGGCGCAGCAACGGCGCGGCCTTGAGTTCGCGGGGATAAACACGGCCACTCGTCGCCGCAAAAGTTTCCACACCGAGATCCGCCGCCCATTGCCGCAGGGCGTAGGCGTCAAATTCCGCGAGGAGCGAGGCCCACAATTCGGGCGGCTGTTCCGGGCCGGTGTAGCGCGTGGCGAAGCGTTCGCGCGGTTCGGTGTGGGTGAGGTTCAGGCCGCCGCGACCGGCCACGAGAAATTTCCGGCCCACCGACGGCTTGGCATCAAACAGGGTCACGGATGCGCCCCCCGCCGCCGCCACTTCCGCCGCGCGCAGACCCGCCGGACCGCCGCCAATGATCGCGATGTTGATGCCGAAGTGAAACCGAGCGCCCCGCGCGCTGCAACGCCGTTTGCCGGAGAATGATGTTCCCTGGCCCATCTTGACCCTGTGGTCTCGATGACAATACGGGGGTGGAACTGGTCGCGCTGCGACCAGTGGTGCCGCGTGCCGCGGCACCACAAACCGCCCGGCGCGTGGGCGAGTTCGGGTGGCCTGCGGAACGCGGGCCGAGTGGTCGCCGCGCGGCAACTGCCACCTCGCCCGCTCGATCCGACCACCGGGTGTGGATGCACCCGGCCCCGGCTTCCGCCGCAAAAGCCCGTTGCTGTGGGCGGGCGGGGCTGCTAGTTTTTTCCCGCACACCGAATTGAGCCATGCCAAGAAACTCATCAGCCTTCACCCGCCTTGAACTGCTGGCCGTGCTCGCCGCACTGGCTTTGCTCGCACTCTGCACCTGGCCCGCGCTGGCCGGTTCGCGCGGCGACGCCCAGCGTGCCGGCTGCTTCAGCAACCTCCGCCAGATCGGGCAGGGCGCGCAGCGCTGGGCTGGGGATCACGGCGAACGCATCCCGTGGCTTACGCCCGTGGCCGACGGCGGCACCTACACCAATGTCTTGCACACCAGCGCGGTCTGGCTGGAGATGCTGACCTTCTCCAACGAACTCGCCTCGCCCCGCTTGCTGGCCTGTCCGGCGGACGAGGGCGTGAAAGTCGCCGCGACCTGGCTGGGCGGCGCGGGTGCTCTGACCACCACTGGCTACCGGCACAACTCCGTCAGCTATCTGATGGGGTTGCACACCCTGATGGATACTCCGGGTTCGTTGCTGGTGGCCGACCGGAATGTTCGCGCCAGCCGCGTGTTGACCTGCGGGGCCGCGTTAGTGCAGGCCAGTTCCAGCCTCGACGGTCTTGATCCGGCGATGGGTTGGACCAACGCCGTCCACGGGACCAGCGGTCATCAGGCGACAATCGACGGAGCGGTCAGCTATACCGGCCCGGCCGGCTGGCGCGAGAGCCTCTATGCTCCGGGCAGCGGCAACACCATTGATTTCGCAGCGATTGGCGGTCCGGCTCCCAGAGTCCACACCCTTCGCGACCGATGAAAAAAATTATTTCACTCCATTCGCTGGCCCGAACGCCGCTCCCAGGGCGTGAACCTCACGCGCGCTTGTGTGAGCTTCACGCCAACCCGTGTGAGTTCCATGCTGTTGTCTGGAACAAAACCCGGAATCATGGGGGGAAGCGCCTCTGGCATCCATCCTGCAAAGGGTGAGCGGTCCACGAACAACTCAACCCGGACTCTGCCCATGAAAATAACTTCCTGCTTTTCGCGCGGCTTCCCCGCCACCCGCCGTCTGGTCAAGCGCCGCCACGCTTTCACCCGCGTGGAATTGCTCGCTTGTATCCTCGCGCTCGCCGGGCTGGGGCTGCTCGCGCTGCCCGCGCTGGGGGCCAGCGCCTCGCGCTCGCGACTGGCGCAGTGCTTCAACAATTTGCGGCAGGTGGGCGCGGGCTTTCACTCTTGGGCGATGGTTCACGGCGACAAGTTTCCGTGGCAGGTGCGCAAGGCGGATGGCGGTCTAAACAACATCAACAACGAAAGTCCCGTCTCGCAGAACCCATACGTTCACTTCGCCATTGTCTCCAACGAGTTGGTGACGCCGCGGGTGCTTATTTGTCCAAGCGATCTTGCCATAAAAGCCGCCTCTGACTTCAGTTCATCCACCACAGGCGGCTTTCTCGCCCTCAATTTTCGAAATAATGCCGTCGGTTACTTTCTTGGGATGGATGCGACGTTGGAAAGGCCGGGGACAATGCTCAGTGGAGATAGAAACGTGCGCACCTCCCGGGCCGCAACGTGCGGCGCTGTGTTTGTTCCAGCAAATGCACTAGATGGTCTCGACCCTAGAGTTGATTTTACGAATGGCCTGCACCGCTTCTACGGGCAAGTGGGATTAGCCGACGGCAGTGTGCAGACAGGCAATGGTTCTTTGCTCCGAAAGCTGGCGCTCAATTCGGGCGATGGCTACGATCCGGCTGCGATTGGTGGTTTTTCGCCCATTAACCACATTCTGGTTCCCGGAAATCCCCAAGTCATTCCCGAATAATTATGAAACCCTTCCTCTGCCTCCTCTTTGCTGCTTGCGCTGCGCCGGTATTCGCTGCCGCGCCCGCCGTGGTTTCGTCCGGCGCGCA
>JAYVWQ010000560.1:0-3673 GCA_043785945.1 Akkermansia sp. | reverse complement strand
CGCTTACGCGCCGAACTTGTCGAACATCTTCGCGTTCGCCTGCATCAAGCGCATGAGAAACTTCGCCTCGAAGACGCCGAGCGAGCCGAGGTTTGCACCCGTCTCGGTGAAGCGATCCAGCTTGTCCGAGCCGGAGCACGCGGAGTGCAGCAGCACCGGCTGCGGATGCCACGAGTGGCCTTTCATCGGCACGGGCGTGGAGTGATCGCCGGTGATGGCGAGCACGTCCGGCTTCTTTTTCAGCAGCACGGGCAGCGCGGCGTCGAGTTCTTCGATGGCCTTTTTCTTCGCCTCAAAGTTGCCGTCCTCGCCGTACTTGTCCGTGTACTTGAAGTGGATGAAGAAGTAATCGTAGTTCGCGTACTCGGTGACGTAGCGCTCGAACTGCTCGCGAATCGTCTGCGGCCCTTCGATCTTGATCATGCCCACGAGCTGCGCGAGTCCCTTGTACATTGGATACACGGCGAGCGCGGCGGGGCGGAGAAGGTAGCGATCCTGGAAGGTGGGAATCTCCGGCTGATGCGCGATGCCGCGCATGAGAAATCCATTGGCGGGCTTCTGCGTCTTGAGCAGCGGCAGCGCGACCTTGTAAAAATCCGCCACGAGCTTCGCGGCTTTTTTCTGCTTGAGCGACTTCGCGTTGGTTGGCTTCACGACCGGGATGGGCAGGTCTTCGCGGTTCGGATCGGAATCAGTGAGCGGGCCTTCCAGACCTTTGCCCCGGAAGATGACGACGAAGCGATGCTCCTTGCCCGGCTTGATGATGACCTGCGTGTCGCCGATTTTTTTAATCTTGCTCGCGAGCAGCGCGCAAAGCTCCTCGCACTTCTCGGTGGGAATGCGGCCGGCGCGGCGGTCGGTCACAATGCCCTTGGCGTCGAGCGTGCAGAAGTTGGCGCGCGCACAAACGTCGCCGCCCTTGAGTTCCAAGCCGAGGCCGAGCGCCTCGATCACGCCGCGCCCGACTTCAAACTCCAGCGGGTCATAGCCGAAAAGCCCGAGATGTCCGGGGCCGCTGCCGGGCGTGATGCCGGGCGCGACGGGAATCATACGGCCCTGCGCCGAGTCCTTGGCCAGTGCGTCGAGGTTCGGCGTGACGGCGGCTTCGAGGGGCGTGAGATAATTGTGCTGCTTGATGGCGATGTCGCCGAGGCCATCCATGACGATCAAGACGAGCTTGGCTCCGGTCTTGATCGTGAGGTTCGAATAAGTGCGGTCGAGGCTCATAAATTATTGTTCCAGTTCAAAGTTTCGGGTGCGGAATACTTGGGCCTGATTTTCAGGCGCGCGGATAGTGCGGAGCGAGGCCGAGTGCGTCAACGCGAGAAAGGGTGGGTGGCCGTCAGAAAGCACATCTAGAAACCTCACCCAACTTCGGGTTTGTGGATGGTGGTGGGAAAAAGCGGTCGCTTCAGCGCCGCTTTCGAGACGGTGATACCTGCCTGATGCGCCCACCGGCGGGCAAGATACCAACAAAAAAGCCGCCGGGTTTCCCCGGCGGCTCCTATGAATCACACACCAAATTAGTAAGCCGCCTGCGCGCCCTTGATGTTGCGCTTGGGCATCCAGGGCATGAGCGAGCGGAGCTTGGCCCCGGTCTTCTCGATGCCGTGCTGCTCGTCTTTCTTGAGGAGGGCGTTGTACTTCTTGTAGCCGCCCTGATATTCCTTGACCCATTCACGGGCAAACTTGCCGCTCTGAATGTTCTTGAGCGCGACCTTCATCCGCTTCTTCACCGAGGCGTCGATGATCTTGGGACCAACGCTCACGTCGCCCCACTTGGCGGTTTCGGAGATGGAGAAACGCATGCCGGCAATGCCCTTTTCGTTCATCAGATCGACGATGAGCTTCAGCTCGTGCAAACATTCGAAGTAAGCCATCTCGGGGGAGTAGCCCGCCTCGACGAGGACTTCAAAGCCCGCCTGGACCAGCGCGGTGGTGCCGCCGCAGAGCACGGTCTGCTCGCCGAAGAGATCGGTTTCGGTCTCTTCCTTGAAGGAAGTTTCGATGACACCGGCGCGGGTGCCACCGATCCCTTTGGCCCAGGCGAGAGCGATCTTCTTCGCATCCTTGCCGGGGTTCTGCGCCACAGCGATGAGGGCGGGCACGCCTTTGCCTTCGGTGAACTGGCGGCGCACGATGTGGCCGGGTCCCTTGGGCGCAACGAGAATGACGTTCACATTCTTGGGCGCGACGATGGTCTTGAAATGGATGGCGAAGCCGTGGCTGAAGAGCAGCGTCTTGCCCTTGGTCAGGTTGGGGCGGATGTCCTTCTCGAAACAGGCGGGCTGCTTGGTGTCCGGCAGCGCGACGAAGATCACGTCTGCGCGGCGCACCGCTTCCGCCGTGGGGACGACTTCAAAGCCCTTTTCCTGGGCGACGGCGATGGACTTGGAGCCTTCGTAGAGGCCGATGATCACGTTCATGCCGCTCTCCTTGAGGTTGAGCGCGTGGGCGTGGCCCTGCGAGCCGAAGCCGAGGACGGCGAGGGTTTTATTTTTTAACACGCCGAGGTCGGCGTCCTTGTCGGTATAGACTTTTGACATAATTATTTGGTTGAGAGCTAAAAGTTGAGAGTGGAGAGCCGGGCTACTTTCTCGCCATCGCCACCTTGCCGGTGCGGGTCAATTCTTGGATGCCGAAGCCGGCCATGAGCAGGAGAAACTTCTCCACCTTGCTTTCGTT
Source organism: Akkermansia sp. (assembly GCA_043785945.1). Lineage (GTDB taxonomy): Bacteria > Verrucomicrobiota > Verrucomicrobiia > Limisphaerales > SIBH01 > JANNGC01. Next base: position 988 of record JAYVWQ010000560.1, on the reverse strand, counting down.
GCCGGTGATTTCCACGGTCAAGCTCTGGGGCTGCACATCCACAATCTTGGCGCGGAAGATGTCGGTGATTTGCATGACCTCGGCGCGGGACTTGGAATCCACGCCTACTTTCACGAGGGCCAGTTCGCGATCCACGAATTCACCTTCGTGGAAGTCTTGCACCTCGATCACGTTCACCAGCTTTTTGAGCTGCTTGATGATTTGATCCACTGTTTCGTCATTGCCGCGCGTGACGATGGTCATGCGGGAAGTGTCGGCATCTTGGGTGGGGGCGACGTTAAGGGTGTCGATGTTGTAGCCGCGTCCGCTGAACAGGCCGGCGATGCGCGTGAGCACGCCGAACTTGTTCTCCACCAGAATCGAGATTGTGTGTCGCATAAATTAAAAATCCCGCGTCCTTTCGGAACGGCGGGCGACCAGTTCAAGCCATGTCCGGTCGCCGTTCAGAGAACGACCACTACGACAACATGAGCCGGAAAATTCATCGGGCCGGGACGCTAGGAGAACGGACCGGGGGCGGTCAACTGGTTTTTCGGCCGTTCGGCGACCATGATTTGGTCGTAACAAGCGCCCCAAAATTCTTATTCTCCCGGTAGCCCCGCCGCCGGGGCCATGATGAAAAGCACGCCACTACCAACTTCGTCGCCCGCGATCTTCGTGACCACGCGCTGGTCCGTCGTGCTGGCCGCGCAGGACAAGGCGTCGCCCGGTTCGGCGGCGGCGCTGGAGACGTTGTGCCGCGCCTACTGGTATCCGCTCTACGCCTTTGTCCGCCAGCGGGGGCACAGTCCGCACGATGCGCAGGATTTGACGCAGGAATTCATCGCGCGGTTGCTGGAGAAGGATTATTTGAAAACAGCCGCGCCGGAGAAAGGACGCTTTCGCACCTTCCTGCGCGTGGTGCTCAAGCGCTTTCTAGCCAACGAATGGGATCGCGCAAGCGCGCAGAAGCGCGGCGGCGGCCAGATGCACGTTCCTCTCGACACGG
>JAYVWQ010000559.1:0-10176 GCA_043785945.1 Akkermansia sp. | reverse complement strand
CAGCGAAGGCGTGCGGGCCAAGTATGGTTTCACCGCCGACAGCCCGCAGGTTTCCATCGAGCTGCGCGGGGAAAAACCGCAGACCCTCACGGTGGAGTTTGGCGGGCTTTCACCGCTGCGGCTGCCCTACGCACTCACCACGGTCGAAGGCCAGCCCGTGGTTTTTGAATTCCCCTGGTCGCTCTACGCCGACCTGCAACGCAACCTGGGCCTTACGCCCACCGCGCCGGTTCGTCAGCGCGTGGCTCCACCCGGTCTGTGATCGACCGGCGACCTTGCGCTATGTCAGACAAGACCGCGCCGCCATCAAGACGCTTCTGGTCCGGGGCGCGCCGACTCTTCCGCTGGTGTCGCATCACCGTCTGGCTGATCCTGCTCGCGCTCCTCGTGCTCGCGCTCTGGCTGAACCACTTCGGCCTGCCGGCATTCGCCCGCGAGCGCCTCGTCCTCGAACTCCGTTTGCGCGGCGTCGATCTGCACTTCACCCGGATGCGACTGGCCTGGTATCGCGGCATCGTCGCAGACAACATCCAGTTTGGCCGCGCGGGCGAGACGAACGGCCTGCGCGCTTCCGCCACGGAGGCCGAGGTGCATGTGCGACTGCGCGCGCTGCTCCACCGGCAGATCGATCTCAAGGGCGTGGCCCTGCGCGGGGGGCGCGTCATCATCCCCGTCTGGGGCACGAACGATCAGGTGCGGGATCTGGCCGTGGAAAAAGTAAGCGGGGAACTGCGTTTCCACGCCCACGACGAATGGGAGCTGGACAACTTGCAGGCAGAAATTCTCGGCGTAAAACTCCGGCTCGCCGGCACCATCACCAATGCCACTGCGCTGAGCCGGCTGAAACCCGACTGGAAAAAGCCCCAGACCAAGTCAGAGCAGGCCTTCTGGCATGACTTGGTCGCGCAGTTCGAGCAGACGAAGTTTGCGCCGGATTCGGAAATCAGCGGCACCATTTTCGGCGACGCCCGGCACTTTGAAACCTTCCGCGCCAGCCTGAAAATCCGCTCGGCCACGGTGGACTCGCCGTGGGGCCGCGGCCAGCAACTCTTGCTCCTCGCCCAACTCGCGCCCGAGCCAGGTGCCCTCCTGCGGGCCGCGATCAAACTGCAAGCCCGGAACCCCGAGACCCCCTGGGGCCGGGCCGAAAGCGTGCGGCTCGAGGCGCAGCTCGCGCCCTCGCTCACCCAGTGGACGCCGACCAACGCGCATCTGCAACTCGAGGTGAAACGCGCCCGCACTCCGTGGGCCGATGCGTCGGCTCTCACCCTCGTGGCCGACTTCCGGCCCAATCCCTCCGACCCGGCCACCGCGCTGGCGGACTACGCGATGCGCGGCCAGCAGATTCAGTCGCGCTGGGCGCGTTTCGCCCAGGCGGAGCTGTCGGCCTCGGGCGTGGTCTCCGCCTCGAACGCCTGGCCCAGTTCCGCGAAAACGAAGCTGACTTTTGCCGGCGGAGAAATCGAGGCGGGCCGCGCCGCCGCCGGCACCGTCGAGGCCACGCTCACGCTGCCGCCGTGGGCCGCGCTGGAATTCACGAATACGAATCTCTCCTGGTGGACCCGCCATGATCGCATGGCCGGTGATCTGAGCGTGCAGCTCACCGGGGTGCACACGCCCGAAGTGGAGGTGGCTTCCGTCTCCCTCGGCGCGGTCTGGCAGCCGCCGTTGCTCACGGTGCGGGCCTGGCAGGCCACGATTTACGACGGCACCCTCAGCGGCGCGGCCCGGCTCGACACCGCCACGCGACAACTCGCGATGGAGTTAAACGTGGATGTGGATCCGCAGCGCGCCGCCCCGCTGTTCGCCACGAACGTGCAGGCGTGGCTGGCGCAATTCACCTGGGAGAAACCGCCGTACTTCACCGCCGCCGCCGTTCTCACCCTGCCGCCTTGGACCAACACCGCCGCGTGGCGCACGGTGGATTGGCGCAAAGAAGTGGTGCCCACGCTGGGACTGTCCGGCCACTTCGCCGTCGGACCTTCCACCTTTCGCACCGTGGGCGTGACTTCATTGCAATCCGACTTCGCCTACACGAACCGCATCTGGCGACTGCCCCATCTCGTCCTCACGCGCCCCGAGGGCCGCGCGACCGTCGCACACCGCACGCACGAGGATACGCAGCAGTTTGAGTTCGTGATCGACAGCACCCTTGATCCGCGCATCGTCCGGGCGTTTTTTGATCCCACCGTGCAGGTGGTGATCGATGACTTCGCCATCACCACGCCGCCGGTCATTCACGCCGAAGTGGCCGGACTCTGGAACGCGCCGGAGAAAATTTCCGCGCGCGCTGATTTCAAGGGCACGAACCTCAGCTACAAAACCAAATCCGTCCTGTCCTGCAACACGCTGGTCACCTTCACCAACCTCGTGCTCGGTCTCATGCAGCCGGTCGTCGTGCGCCGGGAAGGCTTGAGCCGGGGCGACTCGGTCATCATCGACATCCCGCAGCTCAAGCTCTACATCAACAACGCCACCGGCGTGCTGGAGCTGGCCGCCCTCACCCACATGATCAGCCCCACGGTCGAACGGGTCATGGCCCCGTATCATTTCCTGACCGCGCCCCGCGCCCTTTGCACAGGCGTCGTGGATTTGGATGACGCGCTCGGCAGCAACTTGCGCTTCGACTTGCTGGAGGGCGGCCCCTTCGAGTGGCGTTCATTCCGCTTTCAGCAAGTCACCGGCTTCGTTCACTGGACCGGTCCCGGCCTGCTGCTCTCCAACGTCGTCGGCACGATGAACGGCGGCACCACAGAGACGTCCGGTGCTTTCGATTTCACGGCCAAGCCCGGCACGGAATTCAGTTTCACCACGCGGGCGCGCGACCTGAATCTTCATTCGCTCATGACCGACCTCGGGGGCGGCACCAACAGCATCGAAGGCACGCTTGGCGGGCTGCTCGTGATCACCAAGGCCAACACGGATGCGACCAACAGTTGGTTTGGCTACGGCCACACCACGCTGGAGGACGGGCTGATTTGGGACGTGCCCGTGTTGAAGCTCTTCTCGCCCCTGCTCAATGCCATCAAGCCCGGCGCGGGCAACAACCGCGCCCGCGAGGCCACGGCCAGCTTCATCATCACCAACAGCGTCATCGCCACCGATGACCTGCTCATCCACGCCTCCGGCATGAGGCTGAACTACGACGGCACGATTGATTTCGACAGCCGCATCAATGGCCGGATGGAGGCGCAGTTGCTCCGCGACATGCCGGGCTTGGGGCCGCTCGTGAGCACGGTCTTCTGGCCGGTGACGAAGCTCTTCGAGTACAAAGTCACCGGCACGCTCTCCCAGCCCAAATCCCAGCCGCTCTTCATTCCGAAAATTTTTATGATGCCGCTCCACCCCCTGCGCACCATCCGGGAGTTGCTGGAGAGTGACAAAGAGGAGAAGCCGGGCGTGGGCGGCCAGTAGTAGGGCAGTCGGCATCAATCACACACCACACTCGACGCCGCCCCGTCTGCTTCCTATTTTCCACGGCTGAATGATTACGCGCTATTCCCGCCCCGAAATGCGGGCCATCTGGACCGACGAAAACAAGCTCAAGCTCTGGCTGCAAATTGAACTGCTCGCCAGCGAAGCCTTGGTCAAGGAACGCATCGTGCCCGCCAAGGACTTCGCGAAGATCAAAGCCGGCTGCGACGCGTGGTTCGCCGACCTGCCCGGCCTGGTCGCCCGTCAGCGTGAACTGGAAAAGGTGCTCAACCACGACGTCATTGGCTTCACCACCGCCGTGGCCGAGAAAATCGGCGACGACGCCAGCCGCTGGTTCCACTTCGGCCTGACCAGCAGCGACGTGGGCGACACCTGTTACGCCGTGCAGATGTCCCAGGCGGCGGACATTCTGATCGCCGACGTGAAGACCGCGCGCGCCGCCATTGCCAAGCGTGCCCAGGAACACAAGTTCACGCCCTGCATCGGCCGCAGCCACGGCATTCACGCCGAGCCGACCACGTTCGGTCTCAAGCTCGCGCTCATGCACGACGAATTCGGCCGCGCCCTCGAACGCCTCGAACGCGTCCGCCAAGTCGTGGCCGTCGGCAAAATCTCCGGCGCCGTCGGCACCAGCGCGCACCTCTCGCCGCGCGTCGAAGCGTATGTCTGCAAAAAGTTGGGCCTCCGCGCCGCGCCCATCGCCACGCAGGTCGTGCAGCGGGACATCCACGCCGAGTTTCAACTCACGCTCGCCCTCGTCGGCGCGAGCATCGAGCGCTGGGCCGTGGAGTTCCGCCACCTGCAGCGCACCGAAGTGCTTGAAGCCGAGGAGCCGTTCACCAAGGGCCAGAAGGGCAGCAGCGCCATGCCGCACAAGCGCAACCCCATCACTTGGGAACGCCTCACCGGACTCGCCCGCGTGCTGCGCGGCAACGCCGTGGCCGCGCTGGAAAATGTCGCCCTCTGGCACGAGCGCGACATCAGCCACAGCAGCGTCGAGCGCATCATCTTCCCCGACTCCTGCACGTTGCTCGACTACATGTTCGGCCTGCTCACGCGCATGATGGACGGACTCGCCGTTTATCCCGAGAACATGAAGCGCAACCTCGGCCTCTCGCTCGGCATGTGGAACAGCCAGACCGTTCTCCTCGCGCTCATCCGCAAGGGGCTCACGCGCGAAGCCGCCTACCAACTCTGCCAGGACGCCGCCATGAAAACCTGGGAGGTCAAACACGCCGGCCGCGACGACGCCAACTTCGTCACCCAATTGCAGGCCGATCCCGCCGTCGCGAAGCACTTCAAAAAAGGCGAGCTGGAAAAACTCTGCTCCCTCGACTTCCACTTCAAGGAAGTGAAGAACCGGTTTAAGAAGCTGGGGCTGTGAAGATACCAGTATGCCAACACAATATGCCGACCTGGATGAACTAGTGCTTCGTTGTAGAAGTGAAAGCGCCCGCGACCACATTCGAGAAGCAGTGCTTTGTTATCGTGCGGGGGCATATCGCGCTACAATCCTCTCTTCTTGGATAGCCGTTGTTTACGATTTTGTGGACAAGTTTCGGGAGTTGGCTCTCGACGGGGACAAACAAGCAGAGGCGCTGGTAAATAAGTTCGAGACCATCCATAAGACAGATAATGTCGAACAAGCTCTGGAGTTTGAACGCACATTGCTGGTGGTCTGCAAAGATACGTTCGACTTACTTACGCCACAGGAATGCGTGGACCTCGAACGACTCAATAAGGATCGAAACCGTTGCGCACATCCGAACCTTGTCCGGCACGGTGAAATTTACATGCCGACGCCTGAGCTGGCTCGCGCACATTTGCGTAATGTCGTGGAGCACGTCCTCCAACGCCCGCCCAAGGTAGGCAAGGCAGCAGCGGAGCAGCTTTTCAGAGAAGTCCAATCGGAATACTTTCCAATTGATCCCAAACAGGCTTTGGAAGTTCTCAAACGAGGTCCACTGGCTCGACCCAAAGAGAATCTCTTGCGCGAGTTCTTGTTGGGAATCACATCCGCTGCCTTGAAAGGCGACCTTTCAGTTGGAGAAGTTGCGAAACGCTTCGCAGCAATCAGGGCTGTCAGTGAGCTTCACCGGGAGCAATTCCTCAAGTTGGTGATGACGTACTTTCCGAAACTGCTCAGTAAGACTCCAGATGCTGGCTTGAAGTTCGTGTTGCCATTGACTGCCCGGCTTCCTGAAGTGCAAGCCGCTATAGACGACGGATTGAAAGCCAAACTCTTGCGCTGCGTTGAAAAAGCACCGCCTCAAGACCTCAACTTTGTTCTGACAGCGGCTCTTCAGATAGAGCCTTTCAAAGTTGCTGCTGCAGAGCGCATCCAAAAACTCGACGAGGAATCAATTGCCACTTACATGAAGGGTCGCCGAGGGCAGATCCCAAGCGAGATAGTCGAACGCGCTTTGGCGCTTTATTCAGAAGCAGGCAGTTTTGCCGACGCAAACAAAAAGGCGGAGAGCATCATACTTCCAGCAATTGCCAGCTTCACTCGCAAGCAAGCGACGAGGCTTTTTGACATCGCAGTTGAAAACAACCAGGTCCGCTACAGTAGTGAGTTCCATGAACTGTTCCGCCAAGTTCGCAGCTTAAATTTATTCCAACCAGATGAACTCGATGCTGAAATCGTAACAAGGAAATGGACAAATGATTTCGCAGATATGATGCACGTTCAACCGGAGAAAACTACTCCCGGCGAATCGGCTGACCAAGCGCCGTCTTACTGAGTAGGGCGAAATAAAAGAAAGGTCGCTACGCTTTCCGTTGTGGAACTAAACGAACAACCATTCGCGCCGACGCTCGCTCACAAGCTGGGCGAGGTGTCGCACGTTTCCGGGTTGTTGCGTCGTATCGCGCAACTCAGTGGCGCGGGTGAACGGGTTGCCGATTGGTTGCTCAAGGTCGCCGCCCGCGCCGCCGCCGTGCAACTCGCCACCGCCACCGCCCGCGAGGTGGAGGAAATGATCCTCGGCGTCCGTCCCGCGACTGTCGTTTCGAGCGCCCAAGCCTCCGCATGAAACTGCCGAACGCGCACCTTGCCATCGTCGAGCACGAGAAGATCGCGGGTTATCTGCTGAACCCGGAGCATCCCTACGGCACGAGCAAGGCGCGGTTTTTCGTGGCGTTCGGATTCGCGCCAGAGGCGTGGGAGGTGTTGGCAGCGGAGTTGTGCGCCCACGGCCAGACGCATGAGGTCGCCCGCTGGCGGGAGACGGGCTTCGGGCCGCGTTACGAAGTGGAGGGAGCAATGGTCGCGCCCGATGGCCGGCGTCCGCAGGTGCGCACCGTCTGGCAGGTGGACAAAGGACAGATTGCCCCGCGCCTCATCACCGCCTATCCTCTGCCTGCGTTATGATTAAAGAACACGACTGCATTGTGCTCACGCAAAACCTGCCGGAAGAAAATCTGGAAGCGGGAGACATCGGGACTGTCGTCCACATCCACGACGGCGGGGCCGGCTATGAAGTCGAATTCATGACGCTGGCCGGGGAAACAGTCGCCGTAGCCACGCTGCTGCCGACGCAACTCCGCCCTATCGCCCGCCGCGACATCGCGCATGTCCGCGAATTGCAGGCCGCTTGATTCAACGAATCGCACGGGCGTCAGCCGACACCGCCCGCGAGGTGGAGGAAATAATTCTCGGCGTTCGTCCCGTCTCGGTGAAACGCAAATTGTTTCCACCCGCTCGATTTCTGTCAGAATGACCTCAATGGAACTGAAGGAACAACCGTTCGCCCCGACGCTGGCCCACAGGCTGGGCGAGGTTCCGCACGTTTCTGGGTTGTTGCGCCGCATCGCGCAACTCAGTGGCGCGGGTGAACGGGTGGCCGATTGGTTGCTCAAGGTTGCTGTCGAGCGCGGAGCAAATCATTACCGGCGGGATTTCGATCCGACCTTGCCTGCGGATTTGCCTGCCATCAGAGACGAAGAAATCGGCGTGGCCCTTTGCCTCGGTCAGAATGTTTACGACTTGGACGCATTGCGAGTGGCCGCGCAGTTCTTGAGTTCACCGCGCATCAATGTCAGGCACCTCTGCCGCCTGGCCGTTCAGGAACGCTGCGAGCCGGTGTTGCTGCACATCGCCGGGATCGCCGAAGAATTCGCGCCGGAACAAGAGCCGTGGGCTTCATTGCGAGCGCACTTGCACCCTCGTCCTGTGCCACGCACGGAGGCGCTGCCGCACTGGACGCGACTCGTCAGCCACACCGGGGTCACACGGGCAGGTCCGCCCCGCACTGACTGGCTGTGCCGCCATGAATAACCCGCTGCACATTCTCCAGACGCTGGATCGCCACCTGACCAAGCCGGCGGAGATCACCATCTTCGGACGCGCGGCCCTGGCGCTGGGATTTCCCAAAAGTCCGGCGACGTTTGCGACCACGCATGATGTGGATGCCATCCTCCCGCTCGCGTGGCTGGACGCCGAAGATCAGAATCTTGATTTCTGGGAGGCACAGCAGAAGACCAATGTGGAGCTGGAGCCGTCCGGTCTCTACATCACGCACTTGTTTCGGGAACTGGAAATCATTCTTACGCCCGACTGGATTACCCGACGTGCCCGCGTTGCCCTTTCACTGCCAAGTCTGACCGTCTTCCGCCCTTCCACCATTGATCTAATCCTCACCAAGATGGCGCGCGGCGATGAAAACGACCTCGCCGACGTCCGGTTTCTGCTCCAACAAGAAACCATTTCCACAGACCAACTCCGGGCCGCTTTCACCCGCGCCCGCGTGCCGGAGGTGGCGGAGATTCAGGAATTGTTTCTGGCTGCACAGCTCAAGGTGCTGACTCTGATTTCAGGCCGCTAAATTCAAAACGACCTTGGGCATTCGCCTGTCGCAGATGAAGGAAGGTGACTTCTTTGCTGACAGCACCGCCTGTGAACACTTTTTCGCGGACTTGGCATGTCCAGCCGCCAGAAGCTACGCCGTCCGGCGCACGGCGCGGGCGGTGGGCTTGCTCGCGGCGGCGAAGCTGGCGCGCACGGGGGGCTTCACCGCAGGTAGCAGGCGGGCGGTGGTGGTGGCCTTGGTGGTCACGGTTTTCGTGACGGGCTTCGCGAGAGTTTTGGCGACGACCTTGGGCGCGGCTTTAACGGCGAGTTTGGCGGCGGTCGGCTTGGGGAGGGTCTTGGTCACGGTCTGGGCGGCAGTCTTGGGAGCAGCGGCGCGCTTCACTTCTTTCGTTTCCTTGACGCGCGGTGCGACGGGCTGGGGCGGCCAGGGCCGGGCGGCCAGGGCGGCGGCGTGTTCGGCTTTCTTTTGGTAGGCCGTGCGGATTTCGCACTCCGCTTGGAGCCAGTAAGTCGTTTCGCGACCGGGCGGCCGGCCCTCGCGCTCCCAGATGAGGAAGGCGCGCAGGGCGATTTCGTCGTGACCGGGTTCTTGTCCGAAGGGTGAAGCGTTCATCGCAATATTTTCAGTTTTTTTGTTCAGTGAAGCATCACATTCCCCAGGGCAAAATGCCGGTGGGAACAGTCTTCACTCCCCATCGGCGGGGAACTGGTTTATGGAAATGACAGTGCCCTGAGCCGGTCGGGGGTGGGGATATTTCCATCCGTGCAGGAAGCGCTGGGTCGCGCAGTGCGAGAGGGTTCTAGCGACCGGGCGGGTTTCTGTCGAACTCGTTTTTTGGTTTTCGTAACCGCGTTGTGACGAATCTGGCAGTTCTGGCCGATGATGGCCGGGCCTTTGATCATCACGCCGTCCCCACCACCGTGCCCGCGCCGATGAAGACCTGCTCGCCCACCCACGCGCCGCCCACGCCAGTGTTGTGCAGGGCGGGGCGGAGATGTTGCGCGAGGCAGGCTTTGATTTTCTTGAGCGCATCCCACGCGTGTTCGCAGCCCGCGAAGAGGGCGGCGTGCTCGGTCTGCGTCAGATCAAATAAGTCTGAGGGTTTGAACATGGGCGGGATTAAACACCAGGCCAGGGGCAAATTCCAAAATCCAAAGCGAAAAGAAAAACGCACTCCGGGAGTCCACGGCGGCGCTGGGTTAGAGGAGGAACCTGGCCGCGGCCCTGAACTATCAACTCACGCCCAACCCTGCAAATCCATGACTGGCGCGTCTAGTTTCTCAGGAAGCGACGGTTCATCGCCGGTCGATGCCCGATGACGGATGCCTGCGATGATGACGAACGACGAGAATCCGCACGGCGCCACCGACGATGCGAAAAAGAAAGTGGTAAGGGAAACGAGGGAGGTTGACGCGGCGAAGGTCGCGCTCGCGGATAGAGAACGACTCGGGTCGCTCCACGGCGTCCAGCATGAAGCGTCGCAGCTCGGCGTAGAAATCGTCCGCCAGCTCCCGGCTGGCAACGCGCTCGTAATACTCCATGATGGCGTCAACATCGGAGTGAACCTTTCGGTGCAGGACGAGCCGCATCAGCGTCGGCGCTCCAGGATCTGTTGATCGAGCTGAGCGAGGGTGATACCCGCCTCGGGATGGGCGTCGAGTTCGGCGTCTCGGCGCAACGCCTCGGCCATACCCTCGTCATCGTCGTGAAGGACGGACGGGAGCGAGCGGAGGAGATGCGATGCCAGGACGGCGCGCTCAGAGTCCGGCAGATCGAAGGCGAGCTTTTCGATTTCATGGATGGTGACCATGTCGGGAGTGTAGCCCTTGGCGATTTCAGAGCAAGAGCCGCTCAGGTCAAACAAGTCTGAGGGTTTGAACATGGGCGGGATTAAACACCAGGCCGGGGGCAAATTCCAAAATCCAAA
>JAYVWQ010000558.1:0-4236 GCA_043785945.1 Akkermansia sp. | reverse complement strand
ACAAGCCAGGGCGAATCCCAGTTCGTCCAGCCCGCCGCCCCTGCGAACCACACCACGAACCACGACTCGCGCAGCCGCGCCGGCTCGATGATTTGTCCGGGTGCGAAAATCTTCGGTCCCTGTTCCGTGGAGATGGCCACGTAGCTTGGCCCGCCCAGACCCGTCTCCGGCATGTGATGGAAAAACGACAGCGAGGGCTGCGTGGACAGACAAAGCGTGACGGGACTCAACTCCGTTTGCACCACCGACAGTGCGCCATTCGTCCACGGCTGCTCCGGCATCCCGTCGGGCCGTGTCGGCGCGAGGCGCGGCGACAGAGCATTGGTCAATGGTCCGTAGGTGCCGGTGGACGGTGCTTCCACCGGGTTCTCGCCGCAGCCGACGAGCAGGAGGAGCAAGGAGGCGCAAAGTAAATTCAGCAAAGGCAAACGCACCCGCGCAGCCTATCCTGCGGCGCGCGGCGGTGTCCAATCTGTGCGCGATTGAGTGCGATGCCATGTGGGTCAGGCTTCCAGCCTGACCCACAGCCGCAAATTTCTTGTCACGTCTGGCGTGCCCCGTAGCTTCGCGCCCGTCATGAAATTGCGCCCCGAATCTTGCTTCAAGTTTTACGCCGCCGTCCTGCTCTCGCTCGTCGTCTGGTCCGTCTGGGCGGCGGACGCGCCCGCCCTTATTAACGCGCCCGCCACCAATGCCCCAGCGGGGGTGGCCCGGCTTTTCGGTTCCCGATCCCCGGCCACCAACGAAGTCGCTCTGGTGGATGAGATGCCTTATCTCAGCTTTGGCCTCGACCGCGTGGAGCTTTTGCAGGCGCGGTGGTTCGAGGTGCCGATCTGGCAGTTCATCGCCTCGCTCATCTACGTCTTTCTCGCCTTCCTGACCGCACGCGTCATCGACTGGGTGCTGGGCGTCCGGCTGCGCAAATGGGCCAATCGCACGCCCACGAAATACGACGACATCCTCCTCGAACTCATCCGCGGGCCGATCAAGGTCATAACCTTCGTCGTGCTGCTGCACATTGGGCTGCGCATCTTCCGCTGGCCGTCTTGGTTCACCGGCTTCTTCAGCAAGAGCCTGCACATCATCGTGGCCCTCTCCATCACCTACATCCTGCTCAAGGTCATCGATGTGCTGGTGAATTATTGGAAGGAACACGCCGCCTCACAGACGGAAGATAAAAAATTCGACGACCAGTTGCTGCCCATCCTGCGCAACACCATGAAGGTCTTTGTCGTCATCGTCGCGGTGCTGCTCACCTCGCAGAACCTGGGTCTGAACATCACCAGCCTGATCGCCTCGCTTTCCATCGGCGGTCTGGCCATTGGTTTGGCGGCGCAGGACACGCTGGCCAATTTGTTCGGCGCGGTTGCGGTCTTTGCCGACAAGCCGTTTCGCGTGGGCGACCGCATCCGGCTCGACTCCGTGGAAGGGGATGTCGAAAGCATCGGCATGAGAAGCACCCGTGTGCGCACGCCCGACGGCCATCTCGTCACCATCCCGAACAAGACGGTGGGCAATGCCACCATCACGAACATCGGACGCCGCCCGTCCATCCGCACCGTGATGAATCTCGGCCTGACCTACGACACCTCAGCCGAGCGATTGAAGAGCGCGCTGCAACTACTGGAGGAAATTTATCGCAGCGACCCGATGACCAAGGACGTGATCATCACTTTCAATCGTTTCGCCGACTCGGCCTTGAACATCGAGGTGGTCCACTTTTGGAACGGCACGGACCAACTTGCCTACTTCCGGGGTTTGCAGGCTTTGAATTTGCGCGTGAAGGAGGAATTCGACCGCGCGGGCTTCGAGTTCGCCTTCCCCACACAGACGCTGCACATGAGGGACAAGACGCCGGCGGCTTAAAGGTGGGGCGCGTCGCTCCGCGCGCGCCGGGTGAGGCGGAAGAATTTCAAGATGTCTCGCGAAGGCCGCGAAGGGGACGAAGGATGAAAAGAGAAGTTCTGCGGTCTCTGATTCCTTCGCGTTCTTCGCGAGACATGCTCTTCTCGGGTGGCATGGTGTGCTGGTAGTCAGATTTAGCCGTGGCCCGGCGCGCGCGGAGCGACGCGCCCCACCAGCGACAATAAAAAAAGCGGCGTGTTTCCACGCCGCCTTCGTTGCAAATTTTTCGCGCTCCTTACTTCGGAGGCTGGCCGGGGCCGGGCGACACTTTGATCTGGCGCCCGCCGGGACCGGCATTGATCGAGGGGAAAGCCGGTGCTCCGTCCGCCTTGGGCGGTTCAATGCCGAGCAGTTCCATTTCGAAGATCAGCGTGGCGTTCGCGCCGATCTTCGGCGGAGAACCGCGTTCGCCGTAGGCCAGGTTGCCGGGGATGTAGAGTTCCCACTTGTCGCCCACGTGCATGTTGGTCAGAGCCTCCTGCCAGCCGGCGATCACGCCCAGGACCGGGATGGTGAGGGGCTTGCCGCGCGTGTAAGAGCTGTCGAACTCCGTGCCGTCGGTCAGCGTGCCCTTGTAGTGCGCGGAGACGTTGTCGGAGGGCTTGGGCTGCGGGCCTTTGCCGGCCACGAGCACCTTGTATTGCAGTCCGTCGGGCATGGCCTTCACCCCGGGCTTGGTGGCGTTGGCGGCCAGCCAGGCTTCGCCCGCCTTCTTGTTCGCTTCGCCCTCGATCTTCATCTTCTCGCTTTTCTTGGAGCGCAGTTCCGTCTGCCACGCGGTCAAGGTCTCGCGCACTTCCGGTTCGGTCAGCCTGGCCTTGCCCGCCAGCGCATCACGCAAGCCCGCCGCCACATCGTCGGCGCTGATTTCCGCGCCTTGCGATTTCATGCTGTTGCCGATGTTGACCCCGAGGCTGTAGCTGGTCTTTTCGAGGTTGTTCTTGAAGGTCGCCGCCGGCTTGTCCTCGGCGGTGAACCCACTGCCGCAGAGGCCCACGGCGAGCAGAGAAGTTAAAAGTGATTTCATAAGGCCGCGAAGTTACCGAGCGAAAGGCGGCAGTCAAGCGGGCGGTGTGAGCGGGGGTGCGTTTGAAAGTGGCGGGCTGCGGGTGTGGGTCAGGCTGCCCCACCTCACCCATCACTGCGCCGTCCAGCCGCCGTCGATGAGGATGTCCGTGCCCGTGATGAAGCCGGCGTCCTCGGAGCAGAGATACAGGGCGAGTTTGCCGATGTCCTCGACGCGGCCCCAGCAGCCGAGCGGGATTTTGGAAACGAACTGCGCGTTCAACTCCGCGTTCTCCATCAGGGGTTGGTTCATCTCGGTGGCGAACGGGCCGGGGCTGATGCCGTTGACCGTGATTTTGTCGGGCGCAAGTTCCAGCGCGAGGGCGCGGGTGAAACCGAGCAGCGCCGTCTTGCTCGCTGAGTAGGCAGTGCGTCCCGGCAGCGAAACATGCGCCATCATCGAGGTCATGTTGATGATTCGCCCATAGCCATCTCCGTGCCCGCGCATCAGCGGGATGAAAGTGCGGCAGAGCAGGAAGGCGCTGGTCATGTTGGTGTTCATCACGCGCTGCCATTCCTCCAGCGTGAACTCCGTGATCGGCTTGCGAATGTTAATGCCCGCGTTGTTGATCAGAATATGGAGCGCGCCCCCGCACTGCGCCGTGAACTCCGCGCGCACGCGCGCCACCTGCGCCTCGTCGGTGACATCGGCGGCGAACACTTCGGCCCGTCCGCCGCGCGCGCGGATTTCTGCGGCGACCTCATTCAACTTGGCCGCGTCGCGCGAGACGAGCGCGACTGTCGCACCCGCGTCAGCCAGGGCGAGAGACATGGCTTTGCCCAGTCCTTGGCTGGCGCCGGTGATGAGCGCACATCGTCCGGCGAGCGTTTTCATTTCGTGGGAACGAGCCCGGCCTGCTCCCGCGCCACGATGGGCATTTTCAATTCCGCCTGACCATGATGGGCCACGCCGGGCAGCGGGTTCGCCCCGAGCGTGCCGCGCAACTCCTCCAGGTACGCGGGCACCGCCACGCGCTTGAGTTCGGTGCGGGCCTGATGCAGCCGATTCTCAATGCCCATCCGCGCGGTGACTTCCGCGTAGTAGGGCTTGGTGATGAACTTCGTGAGATAGGCCACATGCCGCTGCCAGAGCTTGGCATCCACGGCCTGCTTGGCGCGCAGGCGCTCCGCATACCAGTCGCTCGCCAGCAGGTTCTCGCGCGTGAAGAGCGTGCGAATTTTCGCGTGGCTTAAGTCGCGGCCCTCAAATTGATCGTGGGCCATGATGTGCAGCAGCGCCTGGAGCGGCGGGCAGGCCAGCGCGAT
>JAYVWQ010000557.1:0-6580 GCA_043785945.1 Akkermansia sp. | reverse complement strand
CGCCCGCATCCTGCGGGCGTCCCTCCGAACGCCCGCGAGACGCCGGCGGCACGCTGTTCAAGGCGCGGCCATCCACCGCAGCACCTGCTCCGCTGATTTTTGCGGTGCAGTGCCAAGGACGTTATGATCGGCGTTGCGGATGATGCGGCGCGCGCGGAAACCGGGGCAGTTTCGCGCCAGCCACGGAAGCACGAATGGCCATGGCACGATGGGATCAAAGAAGCCCGCTAGCGCATGAACTGGCAGCGTCGTTCTCCGAGCCGTGTCCCGTGCGTCATTCCGGGCGATGAGCGGATAGCGCGAAGCGATGGCGAGGTTGTCCGCCTTCGTCCGACGATTCACAAACTCAGCGATGCTCGCGAGAGTTTCCGGCGCGTGCCGATGCCGCAGCCGGGCGTAGCGCGCATAAAGTTTGAGCAGCAGTCGGTAACACGGCCACGGCATGGAGCTTTGCGCGAAGTGAAAGAGGTGCACGCCCCAGATGATTGGATGCCGCACGAAGCCACCGGCGAGAATCAAACCGCGCGGCTGAAAGCGCCCGCCAGCTTGCTCCAGAATTTTCCACGCCACCTGCGAGCCAAAGGACTCTGCGAGAACCCATCCGCTGGTGATGCCGTGGGCGGCGAGTTGTTCGACCACGGCTTGCGCGTAATCATCCAACGTCCAGTCCGTGCGGCACGGATAGGCGAACTCCACGAAGCGCACCTGCCCGCTCACCGCCGCGCGAAAACTGGAGACCAGCGTCCAGTCGCCGTGCAAGCCGGGGAGGTAGATGACCGTGGGCAGCGAGGCGTCGCCGTGAATCCGAATTTCAAGTGTTGAGGCCATGAACGACTAATTGCTCTCTCGGGAACCCATGTGAACTCTCTTGGTGAACACTTCAGCCATCTCGTTCAGGAAGCACCGCCGCAGCGCGTCGTAGCCGCGATCATTCGGGTCTTCGAGATTGGCGTGAAACCAATAGTGCGGGTCGGTGCGGTCGTAGTGCGGGCGCCAGAACTGCCGGCAGTGAATGCCGTGACCTAGGAAGGCACTGGAAATATCGACCAGGTGAACCTGCTGATGACGGCGCGCGGCCTCAGCGATAAGGCGGTTGTATTCGGCGTGAATCTTCAGTCCGCCCGGCCAGTCTGGAAGCCCCGCCCGGCCGATGTCTCCCACGCCGTCGGTCGGGTCGTAGATGTTGGCGAGGAAGATTTCGCAACCACCGGGGAACGCATCGGTAGTTCCACGAATCATCTGCTCCAGTCTCGTTGCAAAATTGGTGATCCAAGGACGGGCTTGCTCCAACGTGGCCCCGAACATGGCTCCTTCGGATGGTGGAGTCTTGCCGTAGTTGTGGATGATGTCATTCCCTCCGGTCGTGACTACGATGATGCCGAGAACATTGGTCGGTTGCCGGACGAGCTTCGGAATTTGCGTTCGCAGATGCTGCGGCGAGGTGCTGCCAGAGACGGAGAAGTTGGTGGCTCGCAAGTTTGGAAAGACGCGGGACAGATTTAATCCCTCAACGCCTCGGGAATCATCAGCAGGGTTTCGCACCAATCGGTCAAAATAAGAACGGCCCGGTTCAGCGCCAAAACCTGCCGTCACGCTGTCTCCAATTCCAACTAAGAAAACTACCCTGGTGTCCCAGGCATTGCTGAACACGGCTCGCTGGATGGATGGACCAGCAGGCCCATTCCCCACTGGCCACACCATGACCAGTTGCCACCATCCGATTCCCATCAGGGTCAGAATGGCAAATCCGGGACCAATCCATTTCCATTTATTGAGCCGCTTGGATTTCATGTGGAGGCGGCAAGAATCTTCTCCAACTCCCGGTGATTCGTCTTTCCCGTGCCGAGCTTGGGGATCTCGTGGATGAACTTCACCTCGCGCGGGGCGGCAATGTTCGGCAGACCCTTGGCTTTGATGGCGGCGCGAATTTCTTCCAGCGAAAGCCTCTGCTCGTTGCTCACGGCGATGAGCTTCTCACCCTTGTCTTCGTCAGGGCGCGCGATGACGGCGACCTGGCAGCGCAGGCCATAGTGCGGGAAAGCCCCGGCCAGCGCGTCCTCGACGGCGGTGAGGCTCACCATCTCGCCGCTGATTTTGGCAAAGCGTTTCAACCGGCCCTGGATGAAGACGAAACCTTCCTCATCCACGCGCACGATGTCGCCGGTGTCGTACCAGCCGCCGAGCGCGAGGAACTTCTCGTTGGCGTCGGCGTTCAGGTAGCCCTTCATCACGTTCGGACCGCGCACGAAGAGGCGGCCGCCTTCGGCCACGCCCTCGATCTTTTCCAGCTTGTATTCCATGCCGGGCATGAGGCGTCCCGCCGAGCCGTGCTTGGGTTGCAGCGGCGTGCAGACGCTCACGCAGGGCGCGCACTCGGTCGCGCCGTAACCTTCGAGGGCGCGCACGCCGAAGCGTTGCGCCCAGGCCGTCGCCGTCGCCTCCTGCAACTTCTCCGCCGCCGCGAACATGTAGCGCAGGCTGCGGAAGTCGTAGGTGTGCGCCTTGCGCGCGTAACCGTTCAGGAAAGTATTCGTGCCGAGCATGATGGTGCAGTCGGCCTGATAAAACACCGTCGGCACCACGCGGTAATGGAGCGGCGACGGATAGATGAACACCGACATGCCGCGCACCAGCGGCAGCAGCGTGCCGACGGTCAGCCCGAAGCTGTGGAAGAGCGGCATGGCGTTGAAAATCTTGTCGCGGTCGGTGAGGTCCGTGACGGCGAGCATCTGGCGCAGGTTGGCGAGAATGTTCCGATGGGTGAGTTCGACGCCCTTGGGCACGCCTTCGGAGCCGCTGGTGAACAGGATGACCGCCGTGGAATCAGGCTGCACGGCGGCACAGTCGAGGCCGGGCGAGAACGTCTGCTTCAAAAGCGCGGCCAGTTTCGCGCCACCGGAAATTTTTGCGCGGATGTCTTCGAGATAAATGAACGCAATCCCCGCGCCGGTGAGCGCCGTCACGTCCAGCTTGGCGCGTTCGAGGAAGGCGCGGGAGGTGATGATTTGCTTCACGCCCGCGAGTTGCGCGCAGGCCAGCATGATGGCCGGGCCGGTGGAGAAGTTGAAAATGGCTGGCTCCAGACCGAGCGACCACAGGCTGAGGAGCACCACGGGTGTGGCGTTGACATTCGGCAGCAGCACGCCGACGTGCTTCGTGTCGCGCGCCAGAGTTGGTTTCAGTTGCGCCGCCATCAGGCCCACGCCGACGAGCAGCTTCCTGTAACTGAGTTCCGCCGTCACATCTTGCAACACGACGTGCTGGGGGAAACGCACCGCCGTCTCGACCACCGCTTCGGCCAGCGTCTGCGCGCCGAACTGCATCTCCGTCTCAAACTGTTGCAGCACCATTTTGTCCCGCAGCCAGTTGGTGAACAACGCCCGCGCCTGCGCCGTGCTCAGGTGTTCCACCTGCGGCGGGGTGAGCGCCTCGCCGAAGTGTGCAGTGACGGTCGGGAACCATTTCTTGTGATTAGGATTGGGCGAGCACGGCAGCCGGTGCGCGCCGCGCAGGTAACAGGTGATGACCTTGGCCTTCGTCTTGTGCAGGAGAAAACCGGTGCCGTCGAAGAGCTTCATCAACGTGCCCGTGCGCGAGAGCCGGCCTTCGGGGAAGAGCACAAGCCGCCCGCCCTTCGCTAGATATTCCGCCATGTGCTTCACCGCGTAAGGCGAATCCGTGTCGATGGGGAAGGTGCGGCGGTTGATCATGATTATCCGGTGCAGCCACGAAGTCTGCGCCGCGCGCTGCGAGACCACGCACTTCCAATCGCCATCCGTGCAGACGAGCAGGAACAGCCAGTCGAGCCACGAGACGTGATTGGGCAGGAGCAAGACAGGCCCCGGCGTCGTGAGCACCGCCTCGTTGAAGGCGCGGAAACCGAAGAGCAGCCGGACCAAAAAGCGTAGAATGGTTTTCATTTTTCCACCACGGATGCCCACGGATTAACACGGATGGGACGCGGAAGGCTATTCGAGAACTTTGTGAACGCGATTGAGGCGAACGATGGAGTCGGAGTTGAACGGTGTCGTTGTTCTCGATGCTTGCACGGTGCGGATGCAGTGGTAGCGTTTTGCCCATGCTAAACGCTGATCTCACGCGAACCACGCTCGAACTGCCGGTGGAAGACCGACTGGAACTGGCGCGGCGACTGGTGGAAAGCGTCGTCTGGCCCGCGCCGCTGAACGAAGCGGTCGCCGAAGGAATTCGCCGCATCGAAGAGGTGGCGGCTGGTCGGACGGTCGGCCTGACCGAAGAACAGTTCCGGGCCGCGCTGCAATGAGAGTTCTCTTTCACCCGGACTTTCCCAAGGACATCCGAAAGTTCGAGGCGGACTACAAGGCCATCTCCGAAGGCTTGGGAACGCGTTTTCGCCAAGAAGTTCTCGACGCCTTTGATGCGGTTAAGACTGCGCCCCCAAGGTGCCGGCCACTTTCTGCAAACTGGGTCGCGAGTGGTAACGGAGTTTCGGCGGCGGAACCTTCGCGCCTTTCCATTCTTCATCCTCTACGGCGTCACTGAGGATTCTTTAATCTTCGGCTCTGTGATTCCCAGCCGTTCGGATCCGCTGACGTGGCTGACACGGTTCAGCTAATCCTCGCCCGGCAAAACTCAACGCCGCGTCCGCTTCCGCGCCCGTTCTTCCGGGCGCAGCGGACGATGGGGGCCGCGCACCGCTTCGAGCAGAAACGATTTCAACTCCGGGCCGTCCTTGCTCCAGTCGTTCTGCTGCTCGCTCCACTTGGCGCACGGCCTCGCGCACGGCTGCACCGGCGTTGCGGAAATCCCCGGCGCGCACTTTGCGCTGAACAAACGCTTCGAGCTTCTTCGGTAATGTGACCGTCATGCGTGAACCGTAGCGTTGGCTGCTGTTCCGCTCAATGTTTCTTCGTTTGTCCGGCTTTGTTTGCCAGCCGTGGCGGCGCGGCGGGTTCAACTCGCGCTACGGTTTGCGAATTTGCATTGGAAAATGCGGCCCACGCGACCAGATTTCCAGCCATCAGTCCGAGCTTTGAAACTTTGGTTGAGGAAGTGCGAACCCGTTCCATCGAGGAGAAGGAAGAGTTGAAATTCCTGCTCGAACGCGCACTCGTCGAGGAGCGACGCGGTGAAATCCGGGCCAACCATCGCCGCAGCCTCGACGAGGTAAAACGCGGCAAGCTCAAGTTTTCCAGTTCCATCGGCGATTTGAAAAAATCCCTGGCCGCGTGATGACACAGGTTGCCTTCCGTTCCTCCTTCAAGCGCGCCTTCAAGAAACGCATTGAGGGCCGGAAGGATTTGGAACAGAGGTTCTGGCGGCGGGTGGAAATCTTCACGGCCAACCCGCACGATCCCCGGCTCCGCACCCACAAGCTCTCCGGCGAACTGCGCGATCAATGGAGCTTCACCGTCGAGTAAGACGTGCGCGTGGTGTTTTCATTTTTGCCGAACCACCGCGCGGTCTTCGAGGACATCGGCAGCCATGACGAAGTTTATTGACGGGGCAACAGCGCGTGTGCTGGTAGGGCGCGAAACGGGCGGCTGAGGCGGTCTCGTCGGTAAGCTGTAGAAGTTAGGAACCGCCCCCCATCCCATGAAAAACGACTTGGCAGGCTGCTGCAAAACGGGATGATTTTGGCCTGCACGGTTTTTGGTCATGGTTAAATCCATTCCTGATGGCTGCGGAGCACAGGTTTTAATCCGGCGCTGGTCTCGCTGGTCGGCGGCCGGCGGGTCTTTTTTCCCATGCGGGCCGCGCGCCCAGCGGCCGGGTCTTTCATCCCGCCTGCGATCTCAATCCCAGATGGGTGATCCGCAGCAGGTTGTAAGTCCCGGCCACGAAGTAAGCCCAGGCCTGCGTCCGCTCCACGCCGCGATAGCGCGTGCGCCGCAACCCGCCCACCGTTTTCATCCAGCCAAAAATTTCTTCCCCCCGTTTGCGCAGGCGCTGGCTGGTCTGGTAGCCGGCCCGACCGGTGGTGCGCCTATCCAGTCCGTCCACTTGGGTCCGGTCTTTGCACGCGACATGCGGAGAGATGTCCCGCTCCCGACAGCCGGTCACAAATTTCTTTTGGTGATAGGCCTTGTCCCCGCCGAGGGTCGTGATTTTGGCTTGGTGCAGTGCCCGGTGTTCGTCCACCTGCGCCAAAGCCACCGTCGGTTCATCTGGGGCGATGGGATTATGCACGGTGATGGCCGCACACAGCCCGTGCCGGTTCTCCATCAACACCTGCGTGCCAAAACACAGCTTGCTGGCCTGACCCTGGGCCTTGCGATAGAGGACGCTGTCCGGGTCGGTCGTGCTCTGGTGCGGGTCGTTGCGTCGTTGCTCTCCGCGAAAGTTCACGCTCGGGTTGCCGGGGTCTTGGTCCTTCGCGGACTGGATTTTCCCGGCGTCGGCCCCGTCCTTGCGGACAAAACTTTTCAGGCTGGCCCACGCTTCGAGGAGCGTGCCGTCGGCCGTGAAGTGAGTGTCACTGGTCCAGCCTTCCGCACGGCTCAGATCATAGACCTCCAGGAAGAAGAGCTGGGCCACCTCGGCGGAGAGGACGCGCTCGTAGTTCTTGGCGAAGACGCTATGGTCAAAGCTGCCTTCGTGG
>JAYVWQ010000556.1:0-4058 GCA_043785945.1 Akkermansia sp. | reverse complement strand
ACTGCCAGTTTCGTGACGACCAGCGATTGATTACAGCGTGCAACGTGTGTAGTTCGGACACCGAGTTCCCGATGATCACCATTTCGACTCGGGCAGCATTCGAATCGTTCCCGGTGGATGCCTTGGTTGCTTACAACGCACAGACCGCAGCGACGGTAAGATTGAAAACGCTGATCACGTATCGGCGAGCGACGGCTGAATCCCTGGATTTTGGAGTCTTTGACCGAATGAAGGGGGACAAGCCTGAGTTCGATTTCCTGCGTAGTGTGGGATAATCGCATGACATCAACCCACGCCTTCACCCGTATCGTGGCCGCGCAGCCCTATCCGCTGTTGTTTGCCACGATCGGCGGGGCGCACCTCTACGGATTTCCGTCGCCGGACTCGGATTATGATTTGCGCGATCCGTCCTGCGACTGCGGGATGGCCGCTCGAAAAGGGCGTGCTTGATGGAAGAGGACGTGGCAAACTTCGCCCGTCATCGAAACGGCATGAGCATAAACAAAAACGACTCCCGTGAGCGCAAGGCAGCCCAGTGGGCGGGTCGCCTCATGGAGTCCGTGCGGGCGGTGCTGGCCGAGCGCCCGGAGGCGGACCCGGACAACGTGCGGCACACGCTCATCCTGCTCGAACAACCACCGCTGGAACGCCTGCGAAAGAGCCTGACCCGTGGCCGCGCCCTCGCTCAACGAAAGTGAACTGCGTTTCCTGCGCGCGTTGCTGCGGCGCAAGGTGCGCTTCCTGGTGGTGGGGCTTTCCGCCGCCGCGCTCCAAGGTGCGCCCGTGGTAACACAGGACGTGGACCTGTGGTTCGAGGACTTGAGCGACCCGCGCATCGGCGAGGCATTGCGGGAAGTGGACGCCGCCTATGTGGCACCTTCCATCTTGAATCCTCCGATGTTCGCCGGCGGTGGCGTGGAACTGTTCGACATCGTCCTGACCATGCACGGGCTGGGATCGTTCTCGGAGGAGTTTCGGAACTGCATCGAAGTGCCATTGGGGCGGCACAAGCTCAAGGTCTTGCGTGTGGATCGGATTCTCGCCAGCAAGCGGGCGGCGAACCGTCCTAAAGACCGGTTGGTCATCCCGGTGCTGGAGGACTCTCTGGCGGCCAGCAAAGTCGCTGAACGCCGGAGCAAGCGGAAGACGTCATCATCAGGGAAGCGCAAGCCTTCGCCATGACCACTGACCCACGCCTGCCCCGCCGCACAACACCTACGGCGCGGGCTGGCTGACGAAATTCTTCTCCTCATCCGTGCTGCCGCTGCCGGTGTATTTCGCGGCGTGCGGATACGGGAACAGTGGGCGGGTGCGGATGACTTTGCCGCCCGTGTCGCGTTTCTCGGCGATGAGTTTCTCCGGCGCCCGGCCCTCTTCGACCCAGCGGATGATGGCTTCGTTGACGCCAGTGGGCGTCGCGCCCGCACCGCGAAAACCGTGATCGACGCCGGGCACGAGGAACAGGCGCGCGAACTTCGCCGTCTCCGGCTCGCCGCCCATGCGTTTCTGGACGCGTTGATAGTAGTCGATGCTGCCCGCCGCCGGAATGAGCTGGTCGGCGAGGCCGTGGTAGATGATGACCTTCCCGCCGTGATCGCGGAAGCGCGTCAGGTCAGGCTCGTCGGTGCCGAGGACCGCGCCGTATTGCTCCACGGATTTGGTCCAGAGCTGTTCAAAGCCCGCGTAGGTCAGCGTGCTCCAGTCCCACTTCGCATCCTGCGCGAGATAATAGACCCAGTATTCCAGCGCGATGCTGAACGGCTGGCCCGTCAGCGGCGAACCGCCCGTGCCGGCGTAGGCGGATAAGTCTCCGCCGCGTTCGAGTCCGTGCCAGATGAAACGACCGTCCTGCGTGCGCGGGCCTTCCCAAATTTTTCGCAGCACCTCGGCATCGGCGGCGGTGAAGGTGTCGTTGCCGACTTGGGTGCCGATGAGCGCCTTCGGATCGTACGCACAGCGGAGAGGATCATCGATCACGCCGTCCGTCACGCTGTCGTCGGCGTCGCAGGCGGCCACAGCGGCGGCGGTGGCGGCGGCGAGCTTGGCTTTGGAAACCCAGTTTGTCATGGAGAGCATCACGACTTCGGGCCAGAGACTCGCGGGAACAAACCGGTGCCAGTTGACGGCCGGACACGCGGAGATGATGCCGTGGTAATCGTCCGGGTAACGCTGCGCCTCCATCAGCCCCTGACGTCCGCCGGTCGAGCCGCCGACGAAGTAGGAATAGCCCGGCGCGCGGCCGTAGAACGCTTTCGTGAGCGCCTGGCCCGCGACGGTCATCTCGTGAATGCCGAGATACGCGTTGTCGATGATGCCTGGCCAGTTCTGCCGGCCATTCGCATCCAGTGCGAAGCTGCCGCTGCCGCCCTCGTGTCCGGTGTCCGTCGCGCCTGCGCTGAAGCCTTGCCGAACCGGACCGCGCAAACTCGCCGCGCCGCCGCCCGAAAATCCGCCGCCGCCCGTGCCCTGAAACCGTCCGTTCCAATTCGTGAGCGGCAGCCCGATCCACACCTTCACCCGGTCACGCGCGGGCGGATGGGTCACGATGGCCGTGACGTGGCACATGCGGTTCGAGGCGTCCACCACGGCGGATTCGATGGTCGTGTTCAGCAGCGCAAAGTTCGTCAGGCTCTCGCAGGAACACACGGGCGTGACGTCAGGGAAGAGCGGCTTGGGAAAGCTCTCCGCCGCGCGCACGACAAGCGGCGCACCCGCGAAGCACGCGGCGATGAGATGGAACAGGAAGCAAAATCGAACGCGTCGGGAATTCATGGGCCTGTCTTAGGGCAACGCGGGCGTTCTGACAATTCCGGGAATGACCCAAATCTTGAACTGGCCGTGAGAGACGCGTCGTCCTTGTCCCTCACCAGCGTCACGCAGGAAAATCTCTAGTTGAAGTCCACGCGCGGGCGTCCGACATAAACATTCATCCGCCCGGCCCGCAGGAATCCCACCAGTGTCTGTCCGCCCTCGCGCGCCAGTTCCACGGCCAAGCTCGACGGCGCGGAGACGGCGCATACCACGGGCAGCCGCGCGGCGAGCGACTTCTGCATGATCTCGAACGACGCGCGCCCGCTCACCACGAGGATGTGTTGGTCGAACGGCAGCAGATTGTTCAGCAAGCCGAAGCCGATGACCTTGTCCACGGCGTTGTGCCGACCGATGTCTTCACGCGCGACGATCAGTTCACCGGCGGCGGTGAAAATTCCGGCGGCGTGCAAACCGCCGGTGCGCTCGAAGGTCGGCTGGGCGGCGCGCAGTTTCTCCGGCAGTTGCGCCAACAACTCCGCCGCCACTTTGAGCCGCGACTTCAGGGGTTTGAACTTCCGGCGGACCGCTTGAATCGACTCCTTGCCGCACACGCCGCAACTGGACGAGACGAAACCGCGCCGCGCCTGGCGCGCCAGATCGAGCTTCACGTTCGCCGCCACGAACACGTCGAGGCTGTTGCCGTTGCGGTTGCGCGCGTTCTTGCGGATGGCCTGAATGTCGGCGTGGGAACGAATCAATCCCTCGGTGAACAAGAAGCCTGCGGCCAGTTCGTCATCGTGCCCCGGCGTCCGCATCGTCACGACGAGGGGCCGCGCGTCGATGCGGATTTCCAAAGGCTCCTCGATTGCCAGTTCGTCGCTGCAACGGCGGACGGTTCCCTCAGTCCAGCGCAGCACTTGTTGGCGGGCCGTCTTCACGCGGTCCGCTTCTCCACGCGCACCGTGGCGTTGTAGTCCGGCACACCGCCGAGCGTGTCCACGGAACCGCGCGCGATGATGACGTTGCCCTCGGGCCAGTGGACTTGCAGGTTGCCGCGCGCGATGGGCGCGAAGAAGACGCGGCCCTCGTAGCGGCCCACCTCGCTGACGAGCGTGATGCATTCGTCGTTCTGCAACTGCAAGACTGCGGCGTCCTCGGAATTCATCAGCACAGCGTCGCGGGTCGCGCCATTGAAGGGATCAATCTCCGCGTAGATAAGAGTGTTGAACTGCTTGCCGCGCCGCGTTGAAACCGAGAACTGGTAGGGCGTGCTGTTCACAGCGCGCCGCGACGATCCAACGTCACCG
>JAYVWQ010000555.1:0-3539 GCA_043785945.1 Akkermansia sp. | reverse complement strand
CGCGCGCGCCGCCGGATCGGGAGGTCGCGGATAAAAAGTCAGAATTCCGTCGGCACGAACCGCTTCCACCCTAACATTTATTCATGCCTCAGCCCGGCGCGCGCGGAGCGACACGCCCCACCAACGGTACACGTTGCCCAGTCCGTCCGATACGTGCTTCACCCGACGGAAAAGCAAAAAGGACGCGGCCGGCCGCGTCCTTTGAGATCAAAACAGACTCGATTAACGCCTAGTCAAAGGCGTGACCGGCGCAGCACAGCACGTTCTTCACCTTGTGGCGCACCAGTTCCTTCACCTTGGTGCGGGCCGGGGCGAGATACTTGCGCGGATCAAACTCCTTGGGATTCTCAGCAAGCACCTTGCGGATGGCGGCCGTCATGGCCATGCGCAGGTCGGTGTCGATGTTGACCTTGGTGCAACCGACCCGGCGCGCGATTTCAATGTCCGCCTCGGGCACGCCCGCCGTGTCTTCGCCCATCTTGCCGCCGTATTTGTTAATTTCCATCGCGAGGTCTTTCGGCACGCTGGAGGCACCGTGCAACACGAGCGGATAGTCGCCCAAGCCGGCTTCCATGAGCGCGGCCTTGATGGCTTTGAGGCGCTCGAGATCAAGGTGCTGTTCGCCCTTGAACTTGTAGGCCCCGTGGCTGTTGCCGATGGCGACGGCCAGCGAGTCCACACCGGATTCCTTGACGAACTTCACCGCTTCTTCGGGGTGCGTGTAGCAGCCGCCCTTGGAGTAGCCGCCACCTTCTTCGCCGTCGTCGTGCTGTGCGCCGACCAACATGCCGAGCTCGCCTTCGACCACGCAGTTATGCTTGTGGGCGTATTCCACGACCTTGCGGCAGACCTCGACGTTCTTCTCGAACGTCTCATGCGAGGCGTCGATCATCACACTGGTGAAGCCCTCGTCGATGCACTCCTTGCAGAGATCAAAGGAATCGCCGTGGTCCAGATGAACCGCGATGGGGATGTTCGAGAGGCTGACCGCCGCCTCGATGAGTTTCTTGAGATAAACGGGGTTGGCGTACTGGCGCGCGCCTTTGGAAATTTGCAGCATGACCGGTGCTTTCTCCTCTTCGCAGGCCTCGATGATGGCTTGGAGAAGTTCCATGTTGTTCACGTTGAACGCGCCAATGGCGTATTTGCCTTTGAGCGCTTTGGCGAACAGGTCTCGTGTATGTGTCAGTGGCATAGTTTTGTTTTGCGAGCGGCGGAAAATCCGACCGGTCAAGCGGCGGATGTTAGGAGGAGACGCCGAAAAGGGAACAAAAAATTAAGGCCCCGGCTCCTCGGTGGACGGGCGCGGCGGAACCGAAAATGGCCGCGATTCCTCCACCCGCCAGTCATGTTCGCTGCCGGACGAGCAATCGCAATGCGCGGCAAAGAAACCGCCGCGATGCTGCCAGAACAGGGGCCAGATGGTTTCGCGATCCGTGTCTGGAATGTGCAGCGTCGTGATTTGTTCTCGGGCGAAAAACTGGAAGCCTCCCTCACGATGAGGCGGCGGACATTCCTTCAAACGCAGCTTCACCTCGAAGAGGAACATCAGCCAGTGCGCTTGCCCGGCATAACCGCGCTCGCTCACCAGACCGGTCAGGTGCAGATCGCGCGGCTCGATTCGCAGGCCCATCTCCTCTTGAGCCTCGCGACAGGCGCAGGCGTGGGGCGATTCACCCTCGTTCATGTGCAGCTTGCCGCCGCACGGACTCCACCGCCCCCGGTTCGGCTCTTGGGCCCGTTCGAGCAGCAAGACCTCATCGCGCTCGTTGAAGCAGTAAAGCAGCGTGGCAACTTTGTAAGGCAAGGGCATGGGCGAGAGATGAAACCGTTATAAGATGGTGCCCACGACAGGACTTGAACCTGTACGATGTTACTCACTAGAACCTGAATCTAGCGCGTCTGCCAATTCCGCCACGTGGGCCACCTGGATTTGCCACACTCACATGAACCTCAGCGCGAGGGATGCTTCCCTGGGCTGTTTGTGCTGGGGCAACGCTGTGAAACCGAGGTCAGCGAGGCGAACCCGCTCAACATGGAACACGGCATTGCGCTTGTGCGACAATATCGAGGCCCAAATTAGCAGAGGATTTCTGATGAGTGCAAGCGGCCAATTCACGGTGCGCTTCCCGGTCGCACTTTTCCTTTTCAGGAAATTCGATTTCAGGAACACTGCACCTCCTGAAAATGAAAAAGAAAACTTTGC
Organism: Akkermansia sp.; assembly: GCA_043785945.1. Taxonomy (GTDB): domain Bacteria; phylum Verrucomicrobiota; class Verrucomicrobiia; order Limisphaerales; family SIBH01; genus JANNGC01. The sequence continues at coordinate 1,333 of JAYVWQ010000555.1, read as the reverse complement.
CCAGAAACTCCCGCGCCCGCGCCGCCACCATCAACCAACGCACTTATTCGTCGCAGGTCGTCGATGGCTACGAGCGCGCCGCCAGCCGCGCCATGCTCTACGCGGTCGGCTTCACGAAGCCTGATTTCCAAAAGCCGCAGATCGGCGTCGCTTCCACCTGGAGCATGGTCACGCCCTGCAATATTCACATCGACCAGCTCGCGGTGAGCGTGGCCCAGGGCATCAATGAGGCGGGCGGCAAAGCCGTCGTATTCAACACCATCACCGTGTCCGACGGCATCTCGATGGGCACCGAGGGCATGAAGTATTCGCTGGTCTCGCGCGAGGTCATCGCCGACTCGATTGAAACGGTGGCGGGCTGCGAGGGTTTCGACGGCATCGTGGCCATCGGTGGCTGCGACAAGAACATGCCCGGCTGCCTCATGGGGCTGGCGCGGCTGAACCGGCCCAGCATCTTCGTCTATGGCGGCACCATTCTGCCGGGCAATTACGAGGGCAAGCCCGTGGACATTGTCTCCGTGTTTGAAGCGGTGGGGCAGCGTGCCGCCAACAAGATCACCGACGAACAGCTCGACGGATTGGAAGCAGTGGCGATTCCGGGCGCCGGTTCCTGCGGCGGCATGTACACCGCGAACACCATGGCCTCGGCCGTGGAAGCGATGGGCATGAGCCTGCCGAACAGTTCCGCGCAGGCCGCCATTTCCAACGAAAAGACCAGCGACTGCGAACGCGCGGGCCAGGCAGTGCTGAACCTGATCAAGCTGGGCATCCGCCCCAGCGACATCATGACGAAGAAGGCGTTCGAGAACGCCATCACGCTCATCATTGCGCTGGGCGGCTCGACCAACGCTGTCCTGCACCTGATCGCGATGGCGCATTCGATTGGCGTGAAGCTGACCATTGATGACTTCACCCGCATCGGCAAACGCGTGCCCGTGCTGGCCGACCTCAAGCCCAGCGGCAAATACGTCATGAACGAGCTGGTGAAAATCGGCGGCACCGTGCCCTTGATGAAGATGCTGCTCGACGCCGGCCTGATGCACGGCGACGCGATGACCGTGACTGGCAAAACGCTGGCGGAGAATCTGAAGAACGCGCCCCAGTATCCCGCCGGACAGGATGTGGTGCGCCCCTTCAGCAACCCAATCAAGAAGAACAGCCACCTCGTCGTGCTCTACGGCAACCTCGCGCAGACCGGCGCGGTCGCGAAAATTTCCGGCAAGGAAGGCATGACCTTCAACGGCCGCGCCATTGTTTTCGATAGTGAGGAGAAGGCGCTCACCGCCATCCTCGACGGCACGGTGAAGAAGGGCCACGTCATGGTCATCCGCTA
>JAYVWQ010000554.1:0-3760 GCA_043785945.1 Akkermansia sp. | reverse complement strand
AAGCGACCGCACTCCAACGCTGTCGTGTCGAACTAGACGCCTTGAGCTGCGCGGCGCGTTTGGAGTGCGGTCGCTTCAGCGCCGCTTTCGGGACGGTGGTAACTGCCAGATGCGTCCTGGGGGAGCCTGCGTTCAAGCCCGCGTGAACCTCCCGAACCGCCAGGGCTACTGCCCTCCCAGCACCGACGCGATGAACGGCAAATCCGCCGGGACCGTGACCTTGGGGTTGGGCTGCCGACTTTCCACCAGCCGCACCGGCTGCCCGATCAATTCGCAGGCCGCCGTGTCATCCGTCAGGTTCAGGTCGCGCGCGCGCGCCGTGCTGATCGCCTCGCGAATCACCGCCACGCGAAACACCTGCGGCGTCTGCACCGACCACAGCTTCGCCCTATCCACCGTGCGCGTGATGAGCGCGCCGTCGTTCGATTCTTTAAGCGTGTCCGTGATGCGCTGCGCGGCCACAGCGGCACCGGACTCGCGGGCGGCTTGGATGGTCTGACGGATTAACTCCGGGGAAACACAGGGCCGCGCCCCATCATGAATGGCTACCAACTCCGCCTTTGCGCTTATTGCCTGCAAGCCATTCCACACCGAATCCTGCCGCTCGGCTCCGCCCACGGCGAAACGATACGGCTTGGTCAGCGGCAGCGTGGCGGCCATCTCGGTGAAGGCGGCTTCCATCCCGGCGCGGATCACCAGCACCAGTTCATCGACCTCTTCCGCCGCATCCCAGCGTGCCCAGGTGTGCGCCACCACGGGGCGCCCCGCCACTTCGAGGAAGAGCTTGTCGATGTGCGGGCCCATGCGGGTGCCGCGTCCGGCGGCGACGATTACAGCGCTGGTCATGTGGGGGCAAAGTCCGAAGTCCGAAGTTCAAAGTCAATCGTGGGGGCGGGGGCGCAGTCGGGGCTGGCCATCACTGGAAATTGTTCTCATCGCTCATCCCAGCCGGACTCAGCCATCACCCCCGCAATCAGCCCGACTAGCAACGCGCCGCCGCCGATGAAAGTCACGCCCGTCCACATCGACGGGGAAGAGGCGTAGGTCGAACGGCCCCAAGCTTTCAGTCCGAGCACCGAGCCAAAGATGGCACCAAAGAAAAAGTGAACCCAGATTTTGAACCAGTCACGCTTGGGCGGCGGGGTCATGCTTCAATCTCACTCCTTCGTCATCGGCCAGCCGCCCGTGACGAGCGCCTTGTAGCCGCCGATGAGCGAGGAAACATTTTTGTAGCCCATGCGCTGGGCCACCTCGCAGGTCAGCGCAGAACGGAAACCGCCGCCACAATACATGATGATCTCCGCGTTTGGGTCGGGGAACTGTTTTTCCAGGTCGCGTTCCAGCACGCCCTTGCCCAGATGGACGGCTTGCGCGGCGTGACCGTTCTGCCATTCCGAATCTTCGCGCACATCCATGAGAATGGCCTGGGGGTTGGCGGTCAAGCGATGGCGGGTTTCGTCGAGCGAAACTTCCTTCACATGCGCGCGCGCCGCGTCCACGACTTTCAAGAATTGAGGTGAGTGATCCATGCGCCGAGGATAGGCGGACCGGAGAAACGCGCCAAGCTCCAACATGGAGGGGAGGTGTCAGCTTGCGCGCTTCCTACCCCCCGCTGGCCCGCGCCACCGCGGCGGCGTTCTCTCGCAGGTGCTGGGGATTGAGCGTGCCAATGATGAGGCTGGAGACGCCGGGCAGGGCGAAGATGGGCTGGAAGTTTTCCTGGAGCGTGCGGGGCGCGGTGCCGCGGGCGAGACTGCCGGAGCCAAGACCCTTTTTGATCAACACCCCTTTGCCCAGTTCGGCCGCGCGGCGGATGACCGGCTCCTCGTCCATGTAATCCGCACTGTGCGTCGCCATGACCACGTCGGCCTGGGCGAGCGTGAGCAGACCGCCCGCGACGGTGTAGGTGGACGCGCCGAAGCTGCGGATGTCGCCGCGCTGTTTAAGTTCCGCGAGCGTGGCGAAGACGGGCGAGTTGTTGAGCGTCTCGAAGTCGTTGCGCGGGCAATGCACGAGCACGCAATCCAGCCGGTCGGTGCGCAAGCGCCGCAAGCTGCGCTCGACACTGGACCGCGTGTGTTCGGCGGAAAAGTTGTAGGTGGATTCGCCGTCGGCAAAATCCTCGCCCGTCTTGGTCACGATGACGAATTGCTCGCGCCGCGCGCCGAGCAACTGGCCGAGCCGTTCCTCCGCGTGGCCGTAGGCGGGCGCGGTGTCGAGGAGGTTGAGACCGAGGCTCTGTGCGTCTTCGAGCAGTTGCAGAATCTCCGCGTCCGTGGGCAGGGCGAAAGTCGGGTATTTGATCTTCTGGTTGCGCCCGAACTTCACGGTGCCCAGCCCGAGCACGCTGACGCGCAGTCCGGTGGAACCGAGCGGACGCTGCGGGAGTTTCACATCCATGTGCGCGCCTCCTCCCACGGGTAACGGCCCGACTGGGCAAGTGGCAGTGGCAATGGGGTGGCGCGCCCGGAGGGTTCCACGCGCAATCCCTGCAACCAGTGCAGCGTCTTGAGCGCGAGGGCGGGAGCGAAGGCCATCTTGGTCGGCCACGCGAGCACGGCATTGCTCACGGGGAGCAGCGTCGGCGCGGAAGGCAGCAGCTTGCTCGACTGCGGTTCGGCGCGGTCCACATCATGGATGGCCCAGCGCACCGCGCGCCAGTCGAGCCACGGGAAGAGCGCGCGCATTTCGCTTTGCGCCCAGCGCAGGGCCTCGGCGTCGCTCATCCCCACGGCTTTCTCCGCGACGTTGCCGCCGATGTACCAGACATGCCCGCCCTCGAAGGGATGGGTGGTGACGGTGACGCGGGGCTTGGGTTCCGGCACGAGACAGTGGGCGAAAAGGCGGTGCGGCAGACCGCGCGCGAGGAACATGCGGAGCGGACGGCGCTGCGTGTTCTTGCTCGCGTCAAGGCCGAGCTGCGGCGCGAAGAACTCGTTGCCCGTGCCGGAGGTGAAGACAAACGCCTTGGCCCGCACGGTCAACGGAGCGTGGCCTTCGCTGGTCACATCCGCTTCGGAAACATTCTCCAGCCGACGAAACGTCGTGACCGTGCCGCGATGGATGAAGCTGGCGAACTTGTTCCGCAGCGCATCGAGCACCGAGCGCGTGGCGAGCACCGGTTCTTCGAGGCGATATACCTTGCCCGAGAAATCGCCGGTCTGAAAAATCTCCGGCCATTCGTCGCGCTTCACGGTGCCCACATCGCTGCGCATGGCCTTGCTCGCCATTGCGCCGATGAACCGACCCAGCAGTCCGGGCGACCACATGAACTGATGCGGTGAAAGAACTTCCGTCCCGCGCAAATCCACCTCGCCCACGCCGGCGATGGAGTCCATCCAGATTTTAGGCATGGCCGAGAGCGTCTCGGTCTGCGGACGGTTGACGCCGTCGAAGGTGTATTTGACGCCGCTGTGAATGATGCCCTGCGCAGCGAGCGTCTGGCCGGTGCCGAGCGGGTGGGCGTCGATGAGCGCCGCGTCGTAGCCGAGGGTGCGCAGCCTGTTCAACAGCCACAGCCCGGCAATGCCGCCGCCTATCACCGCCACATCAATTTCCACTGCCTCGCGCACGCGCGACGTTAGGGGCGGGGAAAGTTTGTTGTCGATGTTCGAGTGCCGGGGTGGGCGGTCGGTGATGGTGGGGCGCGTCGCTCCGCGCGCGCCGCCGCATCGGAGAGACGTGTTCGATGGATCAGGAACTGAGCCGGCCAGAAACGCTCATGCCCCGCGACTTGTTGCGCCCCACCCCGGCGCGCGCG
>JAYVWQ010000553.1:0-3791 GCA_043785945.1 Akkermansia sp. | reverse complement strand
AGCGCGCGCGCCACCACGGTGTGCTGGCCCAGGGGCGCTCCCGACCAAGTCATTTGATAGGGCGGCGGGGCCACGGAGCCGAAGTTGGTGCCGTCGATGAAAAGCTCGACCGACGTGAGGCTCCGGCCCGCTGCCGCCTGAGCCTGGGCTTCAAGGTGAACCGGCAGACCAACCACCTGGAGGGAACCGCCGGCCGGCGCGCTCACATAGACCCGCGCCTCCGTGGTGCCTTCCGCATAGAGCAGCAGGTCGAAGCTCCCGTCCGAACTGGCCGCGCTGCTCTGGTGCAATTCCACCGCCACGATGTTCGTGCCCTGCAACAGGCCGCTCCCCGGCGTGGCCACGGTGTATTCCACCGGGATCGTTTCGTCCGGCGTGTTAATGGTCGCGGTTGCGAGCGTGGTGCCGTCCACCGGACCGGCTGGCAGGTTGGTGCGGAACACTTCGACCCCGTTGAGATACACCACCACGCCGTCGTCGCGCATGACGTTGAAAGTGAGCGAGGCGAGCGCGCCGCCGTTGTTGATGACGAAGGACTTGCGGAAGTAATGCGTGATGCGCGGCGTGAGGAGCGTGGCCTCGCCGTCCAGGCCCCAGCCGAAGCGCGCGCTGCCCGCCGGCCACGCGCTGTCGTCAAACGCGAGTCCCGCCCAGCCGCCGGCCACGGACGCCGCGCTGTCCCAATACTTCCACGCCGCGCCGAAATTGAAGAACGGCGTGAACACCGGGGCAATCGGCGGCGGCGCGGGGCCGACCACCATCGCAATGCTCGGGCTGGTCATCCTGAGTCCTGCTCCGTAGGTGGCCACGGCGGTGAGCGTGTGCAACCCCGCTGCGGCGCCGCTCCAACTGGCGGCGTAGGGAACCGCCGCGCCTTGCCCGACTTGGACCGCGCCGTCGTAATACTCAACGAGCGTGACCCCGCCGTTCGTGCTGCTCGCGTAAGCCGTGAGCGTGACCGTGGCGGGCATGTTGTAGTGGGCGCTGTTCCCCGGACTGGTCAGGTAGAGGCCGTGGGTCGTGTTCGTGTTGCGCAATCCGATCAACGCCAGATCAAAACCCAGGTCGCTGCTTCCGATGCTGCCCTGGTGCATCTCCACGGCCAGGGTGTTGGTGCCGGCCAGCAGACCTGTCGTGGGCAGCACGATGTCGAGAGGCGTGGTTTCATCCGCGCCATCGACGGCCGCGAGGGCAAGCGAATTGTCGCTGACCGGTCCGGCGAGCAGGTTGGTGCGATAAATTTCCGTGCCGTTCAGATAGACGACCGCGCCGTCGTCGCGGACCAGACGCAGGAGCAATCCGTTGAACGAGGCCGGGCTGGCCACAATAAATTTTTTACGGAAGTAGGTGGTGATGTGTTTGAAGTTTGCGTTCGTGCCGTAGCTCACGGTGGTGAGTTCGCCGTCGCCACCGTAGCCGAGTTTTCCGGGACCAGCCATCCACGGATTGTCGTTGAAGGCGCTGTTCTTCCAGGTCGCGCCGGGGTTTGAGCCGTCATCAAGATATTTCCACACGTCACCAAACGAGATGAGTGCGTCGCCCGAGGGGGGACTGGTCACCGTGATGTTGACCGGCGCGCTCGTCACCGCGCCCCCGGCGGAATCCAAGCCCACGGCGACCAGCGAGTGGGCGCCACCGGGCGGGTTGTTCCAGGTGAACGAGAAAGGCGAGGACGCGTCCGCTCCGAGGAGCGCGCCGTCCGAATAAAATTCCACATTCGCCACCCCGAGGTTGCCGCCGACCACGACCTGGGCGGCGAGCGTGACGCTGCCCGGCAGGGAGAAACTCGCGCCGTTTGCGGGGGCCGTCAGCCAGCAGCCCCGCGCCCGGTTTGTCGCGGCCAGACCGGACAAGCCGAGGTCAAAGATAAGGTCCGAGCTGCCGGGTGAAGTTTGGTGAACTTCGGCCGCGAGGACATTCGTTCCCGGCACGAGTCCGCCCGACGGCACCACGAAAGTGAAGTAAGTCGCACCGCTGTCCGCTGCATTGCTCGCGAGCATGGAGTAGGTGGGCGTGACTCCGTTGGTGATGTTGTCGCGCAGAATTTCCACGCCGTTGAGATAGATCACCGCGCCGTCGTCCCGCGCCAGTTGCACGGTGAGATTCGTCACCGCCGGCGCATCGTTGACCACGAAGGCGTGGCGGAAATAAACCGTCGGATATCGCGCCCCGCTGGGACCGCCATCAATGACCGTGGCGAGGCCGGCGTTGCCGCTGTTGAAACCCAGCCGCGCCGCGCCGCTGCTCCACGCGCCGTCGTTGAAGCCCAAATTTTGCCAGCCCGCTGCCGCCGCGTTGCTCGCGCTGTAGTAGCTCCAGACCGCGCCGGTCGTCACCATCGTCAGAGCGACGGGCGGCGCGGCCGGCGCGCTGATCGTGATGTTGACCGGGGGCGAAGTCACGAGGGTCGAACCAATGGTCGCGACCGCGCGCAGCAGATGCGAGCCGACGGCGGCGTTGCTGTAGTTGAAGCTGTAGGCCGGCCCGGTGGACTCGCCGATCTTCGCGGCGTCCACGTAGAATTCCACCTTTGTCACCGTGTCGGCGGTGAAGACGGTGGCGTTGAGCGGCACATTCGTCGGGCTGGTGAAGGCGGCGTTGTCCGCCGGGGCGCTCAGGTAGGCGAGGTTGAAGCCGACCGCGTTGGACACGCTCAATCCGCTGATGGACGCATCAAAGCCAATGTCGGAGCTGGTGGGCGCCGCCTGATGCACTTCGGCGGAAAGGATGTTGTTGCCCGCCACCAAAAGACTGACCGGCAGGTTCGTCTGAAAATAGGAATCCGGCTCGACCGCACTCACGGCGTACGTCCCATAGCTGACCGCCCCGGCGGCCAGGTTGTTGCGGAAGACTTCCGTGCCATTGAGATAAACGACCACCCCGTCATCGCGCAGCACTTCGAGCAGCGCATTGGTGAAGGCCGCCGGGTTGGCCACGGTGAAGGTTTTGCGAAAATAATACGTGGGGTATTTGTTGTTCGCATCCGGGCCGTAGCCCAGGACCGTGGTGATGGGCGCACCCGAGGGATAGCCGAGCGGGGCCACGCCGTTGCTCCAGCCCGTGTCGCTGAAGGCGAGGGGAATCCAAGCCGAACCCTGATCCAACCCATTGTCCAGATAACGCCAGCCCGAAGCCGCCCGCGCGATGAAGGGCGTGTAGATGTTGAGCGTGCCGGTGACGCCCACAAAATCCGCCGTGGTGTAACTCGGGCCGACCGCGAGCGGGTTGTTGAAATAGGGGTGAACAAAAGTGAAGCCGCCGGTCAGCGGCTCCAGGGCACTCAGGGTGTAGCTGCCCGCCGCTAGCCCCGGAATGGTGTAGCTGCCGTCCGAGTCGGTGTACACGGACTTCGTTCCCGAACTCACCAGCACGCCGGGCATGGGCCGGTTCTTCACATCCACAACGTGCCCGCTGAGGCGGAAGACGGAGGGGTTGCCCACGCGCACGAGGAGCGTGTGCTGCGCCGTGCCGCCGCGCAGATCGCTGACCACGCAGCGCACCGCGTATTCGCCCGCCGTGGAAAAGCTGTGCGTCTGCACCGGCTTGTTGTCCGAGGAATAACTGTCCGCGCCGTCGCCGAACTCCCAGTAGTAGGCCAGCGTGTCGCCATTCGGATCGGAGGCGCTCGCGGAAAAGGTCACGGCCTGGGCCGGGCTGGGCGTGAGGGTGCTGGCTCCCAGCGTGGCGACGGGCGGCAGGTTCCCGGCCTGCACGCCGGTCACGACGATCACGTCCATGGATTCGGGATAGGTGTTGCCCTTGCCGATGGGGGTGAAATGAAAGTTGGTGCG
>JAYVWQ010000552.1:0-6139 GCA_043785945.1 Akkermansia sp. | reverse complement strand
CATCCGGGCGGCGCTTCTGCTGCATCCCTCCTCGTCGCTCGCCCGACATGCCGCTGGTCTGCCGCGCGGTCAGGCTCGCGCCCTCGCGCCGGCTTTGTTGGAGCATTGTCCTATGGCGCGCGGGCTTCTTCAAGAAGTGGCCAGTGACCTTGCGTTCGGCTTGTCGCACGTCACGCATTTGATCCACCCCGAAGTGATCGTGCTCGGCGGTGGTCTCTCGCTGGTCGGCGAGGTCTGGCGCGCGGCGGTCGCGGCCGCGCTTTCGGGCTTTGTCATGGTGGCGTTCGCGCCCGGCCCGCGCGTCGTGCTGGCCGCCTTGCGCGAAGATGCCGTGCCGGTGGGAGCACTGCTGCTGGCGGCGGGCGGTTCGGCCGTTGTTACTGAACAAATCATTTCCCGTTGAATGGCGTCGCGGTAGCGTCGCGTCCGATCACCATGCGCGGTTTAATTTCATCGGCCCTGATCTCGTTTTTTGGCGCGGCGGCACTGTCTGGCGCGGAAGCGAAGATCGACTTCAAGAGCCAGGTGCAGCCCGTGCTCGAACAGCGCTGCTACGAATGTCACGGCGAGAAAAAGCAGAAGAGCGGCGTGCGCTTCGACCGCAAGAGCGCGGTCTTCAAGGGCGGTGACTCCGGCAAACCCGCCATCATCGCTGGCCACAGCGCGGACAGTCCGCTCCTCCAGCGCATCCTTTCCAACGACCCCGACGAAATGATGCCGCCCAAGGGCGAGAAACTTTCTGCCGCTCAGGTTGCTCTCCTCAAACAATGGATCGACGAAGGCGCGGCTTGGCCGGACGACGCTTCGTCCGTGGAGAAGAAGCCTTGGGCCTACGGGAAGCCGGCGCGTCCGGCTCTGCCTGTGCTGAAGAACAAGAAGTGGCCGCGCAATCCCATCGACTTCTTCGTGCTGGAAAAACTCGAGCAGGAGAAACTGCGTCCCACGCCGGAAGCGGATCGGGCCACGCTCATTCGGCGCGTCTCGCTCGACCTGACCGGACTGCCCCCGTCGCTGACGGAGGTGGACGCCTTCCTCAAAGACCGCAGCGCCGAGGCCTACGAAAAGGTCGTGAACCGCCTGCTCGCCTCGCCGCATTACGGCGAACGCTGGGCGCGCCCCTGGCTCGATCTGGCGCGCTACGCCGACACGCAGGGTTACGAGAAGGACAACCGCCGCACCATGTGGCCGTGGCGCGACTGGGTGATCAGCGCATTGAATCGCAACATGCCATTCGACGAGTTCACCATTGAGCAGATCGCCGGCGACCTGCTGCCCAACGCCACGCAGGAGCAGAAGGTCGCCACCGGTCTGCATCGCAACACCATGACGAACACCGAGGGCGGCACGGACGACGAGGAATTCCGGCACGAGGCCGTGGTGGACCGCGTGAACACCACGATGAACGCGTGGATGGCCACGACCATCAACTGCTGCCAGTGCCACAATCACAAATACGACCCGCTCACGATGAAGGAGTATTATCAGCTCTACGCCTTCCTGAATCACACGGTGGACTCGGACAAGGACGACGAGCGCCCCACGCTGAAGGTGTACGCGCCGGGTCAGGAGCAGGAATTGGCGCGGCGTCGGGAAACTCTGAAGACAGCGGAAGCCACCTGGAAGAAAGCAATCAAAGCGCCGGAACTCACCAACGCCTTGGCGCTTTGGGTGGAAGTGGCGAGTGCGGAAGCGCGTGAAGCCAGCGACACCAACGCTCCGGCCGCAGCCAAAGCTCTCAAGAAGACAGCCGCGACCAAACTCTCCCCCGATGAGATCAAAAAAATTCTCCTCACCGCTGACGACAAACGCGACGACAAGCAGCGCGCCAAACTCAAGGACCACTTCGAGTCCATCGCGCCGGAATTGCAGGAGCCACGGGACGCTCTGGCCGCAGCGCGCAAGGCGGAGAAGGAGTGGGACGACGCCATCCCGATCAGTTCGGTCATGGAAGAACTGGCCAAGTCGCGCGACACCTTCATGCTGGTGCGCGGGAGTTTTCTGACCAAGGGCGAACGTGTCGGCGCGGGCGTGCCTGCGGCGCTCCATCCGTTGGCAGCCGGCCAGCCCACCAACCGCCTGGCCCTGGCCCGCTGGCTCGTGGACACGAACAACCCGCTCACCGCGCGCGTGATCATGAACCGCTCCTGGGAACAAATCTTCGGCATCGGAATCGTCGAGACGAGCGAGGACTTCGGGCGGCAGGGCGAGCCGCCGAGCCATCCCCGACTGCTCGACTGGCTGGCCACGGAGTTCATGCGCACCGGCTGGGACATGAAGGCGATGCACAAACTGATCGTGATGTCGGCCACGTATCGGCAGGGCGCGAAGGCTTCGCCCGAGCTGACCCAGCGCGATCCGTACAACCGTCTGCTCGCTCACGGCCCGCGCCGCCGTCTTGAAGCCGAGATGGTGCGAGACCAGGCGCTCGCGGTCAGCGGGTTGCTCAGTCACAAGGTCGGCGGTGCGCCCGTCATGCCGCCGCAGCCCGACGGCGTGTGGCAGGTCGTGTACAGCGGCGACCAGTGGAAGACCAGCGCGGGCGAGGACAAATACCGGCGGGGCCTCTACACCTTCTGGCGCCGCACCAGCCCGTATCCCTCCATGATTTCCTTCGACGCGCCGAGCCGGGAATTTTGCGTGCTGCGCCGGACGCGCAGCAACACCCCGCTCCAGGCGCTCACGCTGATGAACGACCCGGTGTACGTGGAATGTGCGCAGGCGCTGGCCCAGCGCATGTTGCGCGAAGGTGGCGTGAAAGCGGAGGAGCGTGCGGCCTTCGGGCTGCGCGTTTGTCTGGCTCGGGACGGGCTTCCGGCGGAGGCGAAAAAACTCGCTGCTCTCGCGGAGAAGGAGCGTGCGCGCTATCAGGCGGAACCGGAAGCAGCGGCGAAGTTCCTGAAATTTGCCGGAGCCGTGGACCAGACCAACGCCGTTGAATTGGCCGCGTGGACCGTCGTGGCGAACGTCCTCCTCAACCTCGACGAGTTCGTGATGAAGCAGTGAGCGGTGGGGCGCGTCGCTCGGTGAGCGCCGTGGATCGGAGAGACAAATTTGATTCACCGCAAACTTGAACGGCCCGAACCCCCTTCATCCATTGCGAGGCCGCACCCCGGCGCGCGCGGAGCGACGCGCCCCACCATCGCAGCATTGAACGGTCCGTTTGGGTTCATGGTCTGGGTCGTTCGCTGGGCGGAGTTGCCGCTTCTGGCGAAGGCGTGCGTTGGATGAAGACATCCACCTGCTGCCCGACATAGACGGACACTTGGGGCCGGTCCATTTCAAAGATGATTTGCAGCACGCGCGTATCGACCCGTTCCGCGCTGTCGCCGGTCAAAGATTTCTTCGGCACCACGAACGGCTCGATGCGGATGAAACGGAGGGGCAGGGCGTTGCTCGAATCGCCCTTGAGGAAGGCCACGGCAGGCTGGTTCGTCTGCACTTGCCAGGCATTCTGCTCGTCCACGTCGCAGCGCACCTGGAAGGTGCCGACCTCGCCGAGAATCATGAGCGGCTCGCTCGGATTCACGTTGGCGTATTCGCCTTCGCGCACATTCACCTGAAGCAGTTCTCCGGCGCGCGGCGCGCGCACCGTCACGATTTCGAGGTCTATGCGGGCCGCGCTGACCTGCGCCTCGGCGGCGACGAGGTCGGCCTCAATCTTCGCCACGCGGGCCTTCCAATTTTCGACCTGGAATTGTTTGCGCTTCAATTCGTCCTCTGAGGCGATGCTGGCGGCGCGGAGTTTTGCCGTGCGGTCAAACTGATCCACGGCGTCGGCCAGCAAGGCCTGCTCGGCCTGGAGCGCGGCACGAATGGAACCGAGCTGCGACTCCGCCGTGGTCAGGCGGGCGCGGGCTTCGCGGTTGTCGAGTTCGAAGAGCCGGTCGCCCTTCTTCACTGTCGCGCCCACCGTCACGAAGACTTTCTGCACTAGGCCGGCCTTGCTCGTGGCGATGCGCACGTTCTCCTGCCGGGCCTCGATGATACCAGTGGCGGCGACGGAATTGGGAAAGGGCGAGCGCGCGGGTTCGACGAGCGGAGCGGGGCGGGGCGGCTGCTTGCGCTGCTGTTTGACGAGCAGCACCATGCCGACGATGCCAGCCAGCGCGAGCCAGAAGGTGAATTTTTTCAGGAGCATAAAAAGCTGGGGCAATGACGAATGACGAATGGGCAGGCCGCACCCCACTCCATGCGTCATTCGTCATTGGGAATTTGTGTTTCAAGATCACTGTTCCCCTTTCACCGCCGCCTCGCGCGGGACCTCATGCACGCGCTGCACGCGGCCGTCTTCCATCTCGGTCATGCGGTCGCCGTATTTGAAGACGCGCGGATCGTGCGTGACCACGATGACGCAGCGGTCGGGCTTGCGGGCCACGGCGCGGAGCAATTCCATGATGTGGCCGCCCGTTTCCTTGTCGAGGGCCGAGGTCGGCTCGTCGCAGATGAGCAGGCGCGGCTCATGCACCAGGGCGCGCGCGATGGCCACGCGCTGCTGCTGGCCGCCCGAGAGATTGGTCGGCGATTCCTTTTCGCGTCCGCCCAGGCCGACTTCCTTGAGCAGCGCGGCGGCCTTCTCCTCGGCGATGCGGCGGCGCACCCCGTTGATGAGCAGCGGCACGCTCACGTTCTCCACAATGGAGAGCGTGGGGATGAGGTTGAACTGCTGAAAAATGAAACCGACGTTGCGCTTGCGAAACTCCGTGATGTCGCGCGACCGCATCTGGTGGAGCGCCGAACCGAAGACGTTCACCTCGCCACTGTCGAATTCCAGCGTGCCTGCGACCACGCTCAAGAGCGTCGTCTTTCCGCAGCCGGACGGCCCGACAATCATGAGCAGTTCCCCTTGGCGCGCGTCAAAGTCCACACCCTTGAGCGCATGGGTTTTGGCCTCACCCGTGCCAAAGGTCTTGCTCACGTTCTGCACGCGCACCGCGAGAGAATGGCCGTTGCCGTTGTTCATGGTTTATCCACGGAAGACAATGGCCGGCTCGACCCGCCAAATTTTCCAGATGCCCATCAGCGCCGCGAGGGTGCAGATGAACATGATGACGATGAAGGTCGCGAGCGGCAGTTGATACGGCAGGATAAAGGGCGGCTGCCCCTTCTCCATGACGGCGCGGCCAAACATCGCCGTCAGCCCGATGCCGATGCCGTAGCCGATCACGCCGACCGTCCACGCCTGGATGAGCAGCATCCGCGCGAGGGTGAAGTTGCTCGCGCCCATCGCCTTGAGCGCGCCGAGATGCCGCAGATTCTCCAGCACGAAGGTGTAAAAGGTTTGCCCGCAAATCGCCGTGCCCACGATGAAGCCGAGGATGATGGTCGTGCCGAACGAGAATGGGATGCCCGTGTTGCGGAAATACCACCAGACGGTGGACCAGTAAAACTCGTCCTCGGTGAAGGCGCGCAGTTGCGTCTCCTTTTCAATCTGGCGCGCGACTTCCGTGGCGGTGCGGCCAGCGGCAGGTTCCGCCAATACCATGCTTAACATCTTGCGCTGCTTGGGCGCGAAGAGCAGCGCCTGATCGTAGGTGGTGAAGATGTAGGGGTAGCCGAAGAAATGACGCTCCGCCTTGCAGATGCCGACGATGCGCGCCTCCTTGTCGTTGATTTCAAAACTGTCGCCCACCGCGAGCTTGCGCTCCCGCCCGGCGCTGAGCCGCACCACCGCGAGATCGTCGATGATGACGCTGTTGGGCAGGCGCACGTCCTCGAGTTTGCCGGCGATCATTTCGGCCGGGCGTCCGACCAGCGTGGAGTTGTCGAGACCGACGAGGAGAATGGATTTGAAATTGCCATCACTTAGCTTGGCGCTTTGCACGGCGGTGAAGAGCGGCACGGCCCAGGCCACGCCGGTCACGGAGCGCACGCGGCTCACGTCCGTGTCGCGCATGGCTTTCACTTCGTTGGCCTGTTCCACCTACGATCCACCACCCAGATGGTCGGGCGGAAATTGCGGATGTGGCTGGTCGTCCAGTTCATCAGCCCGAAGAAGACCGCCGACTGCTGCGTCATGAGCAGCGAGGCGAAGGTCAGGCCGCCGATGAGCATGAGGTATTTGCCCCGGTCGCCGACCAGCATCTTGAGCGCGATGTGGAGCATGTCAGCGGGCGAGGACTTGGCCCGGCCGGTTCTGAGG
>JAYVWQ010000551.1:0-4184 GCA_043785945.1 Akkermansia sp. | reverse complement strand
CGCGATGCCAAATTCGCTTTCGAGCAGATAGGCCACGCCGCCCTTGCCAGACTGGGAATTCACGCGGATGACTTCGCGGTATTCGCGGCCGATGTCCGCTGGATCAATCGCGAGATACGGCACGTCCCAATGCTCGCGCCCCTGGTCCTCCCATTCCGCCAAACCTTTCTTAATCGCGTCCTGATGCGAGCCGCTGAATGCGGTGAACACCAACTCGCCCGCGTAAGGTTGCCGGGGCGGCACGGTCATGCCGGTGCAGCGCTCATAGACTCCGATGAGCGAACTGAGGTTTGAGAAGTCCAGCTTCGGATCGATGCCGTGCATGTAGAAATTCATGGCCACGACGACGACGTCGAGATTTCCCGTGCGCTCGCCATTGCCGAACAGGGTGCCCTCGACACGATCCGCACCCGCGAGCAGGCCGAGTTCCGTCGCGGCCACGCCGGTGCCTCGGTCGTTGTGCGTGTGCAGGCTTATGATGAGCGAGTCGCGGTTTTTGATGTTCGTGCAGATCCATTCGATCTGGTCGGCATACACATTCGGCATCGCGACCTCGACCGTGTCCGGCAGATTGAGAATCATCTTCCGCTCCGGCGTAGGCTGCCACACCTCCATCACGGCCTCGGAAATTTCCTTGGCGAACTCGACTTCGGTTCCGGAGAAGCTCTCCGGCGAATACTGCAACCTCACGTCGGTGCCCTGGAGCCGGGGCAGCCGGTCCTTGATCCATTGCGCGCCCTGGACAGCGATGGCCTTGACCTCCTCCTTCGACTTGCCGAACACCACGCGACGCTGCGCTGGTGAAGTGGAGTTGTAGAGGTGGATGATGGCGCGCTTCGCCCCGACCAAGGACTGCACGGTTTTTTCAATCAAGTCTTCGCGGGCCTGCACGAGCACCTGAATCGTCACGTCATCGGGAATATGGTTCTTCTCGATGAGCAGGCGGTTGAAGGCAAACTCGGTGTTGGACGCGGACGGGAAGCCCACCTCGATTTCCTTGAACCCGCAACTCACGAGCGCCTGAAAAAGTTCCAGCTTTTGCGAGATGTTCATGGGCACGGCGAGCGCTTGATTGCCATCGCGCAGATCCACGCTGCACCAGATGGGCGCGCGGTTCAGCGACCGGCCCGGCCACTGCCGGTTCGGCAAGGCAATGAGCGGGAACGGGCGATACTTGGTTCCAGGATTCTTCAACATGATATTGAGCGTGTCGTAATTCGTGGCCCGGTTTCAATCAAGGCGTTTGGGATTCGGGCAACAAAAAACCCCACCGCCTTATCGGCAGTGAGGTTTCTGAAATTCTTTCTGTAAATCAGAACCCGACTGCCGCGCTGCATAGCAGGAGCGCGTGGGCCAGTCGTCGAATGTCGCGGTTCTGAGTCACTGGGCGGACCGTAGTGAGGCACTCCGCCCCGGTCAACGGCATTTTCCGGCGCGCGCCTGAGCGGGTGCATCTGGACCTTAATTTTGCTTTCGGGAATTAAGAAAGGCGGGAGTGGCCTGGCGGCGCCGCCCTGCCACCCTGTCGTTCTTCAAGAAAAGGAACGAGATGCACCTGTGCGAATCCGATGGCGTGAGTCCAGGCGGGCGTCGAGACTGGCCGCCATGAAGATCGATCCGATCTGTGGGATGCAAGTGGACGAGTCCAGCCAATGGAAGGCGGAGCGGGATGGCACCACCTTTTATTTCTGCGCTGACCAGTGCCGGCAAAAATTTCTCCAGCCGCTCGCGACCAATCCGATTAAACTGACTTCCTCAATCCCCCTCTCGTTCGTGCCCCGGCCGAAGCATGATTGCTGCGCTGGGAAAAAAACATCGGACGCCGCGACCGTGCAACCTTCCGCTGCGGCGAAATACTTCTGTCCCATGTGCCCGGGCGTCGAATCAGACAAGCCGGGGGATTGTCCCAAGTGCGGCATGGCGCTGGAACGCAACCCGGCGTGGCGCGCGACCAGCAAGGTCCTTTACACCTGCCCGATGCATCCCGAGATCGAGCAGGATCTGCCAGGTGATTGCCCTAAATGTGGAATGCCGCTCGAACCCAGGAGCATCGCTGGAAATGCCGAGACTGCGGATGATGATGAAATTCACCAGCTCGCGCGCAAGTTTTGGCTGGCCTTGGCGCTGACCGTGCCGGTTTTTCTGCTCGCGATGGGGCACATGATTCCGGCGCTGGACGGGTTGGTGTCGCGCCCCGTCGGGAAGTGGATCGAGTTCGTGCTCACCACGCCGGTCGTGTTCTGGGCGGGCGGATTTCTTCTGGCAAGAGGATGGCGTTCGCTTGTGAGCCGCAACCTGAACATGTTCACGCTGGTCTTCGTGGGCGTGATCGCCGCCTACGGTTATAGCGTGGTGGCGGTGCTTGTGCCGCAGATTTTCCCCGACTCGTTTCGGCTACACGGTGAAGTCGGACTCTACTTTGAAGCCGCCGCCGTCATCACCACGCTCGTCATTCTTGGACAATGGCTCGAAGCTCGCGCCCGCAGTCGCACGGGCGCGGCCATTCAGTCGCTGCTCGATCTGGCCGCGAAAACCGCGCATCGCGTGCGGGAGGGCGTGGAGCAGGACGTGCCGGTGGAGGAAATTCAGAAGGGCGATCAGCTCCGTGTGCGGCCCGGCGAAAAAGTGCCGCTCGACGGGGTCATCCTCGAAGGCCGCAGCAATCTCGACGAGTCGATGATCACGGGCGAACCGATGCTGGTGAGCAAAAGCACGGGCGATCCGGTCATCGGGGCCACGGTCAATCAGACCGGTTCGTTCCTCATGCGCGCGGAAAAAGTCGGGGCGGAGACGTTGCTTGCGCAGATCGTTCACCTAGTGGGTGAAGCGCAACGCAGCCGTGCGCCGATTCAAAAACTTGCCGACCGGGTGGCGGGCGGGTTTGTGCCCGCCGTCATCGGTGTGGCCATCGTCACGTTCATTGTCTGGTCCGCGTGGGGACCGGCTCCGGCGCTGGCCCACGCGCTGGTTAACGCCATTGCGGTGCTCATCATCGCCTGTCCCTGCGCGCTCGGGCTGGCCACGCCCATGTCCATCATGGTGGGCGTGGGCCGCGCCGCGCAGGCCGGCATTCTGATTCGCAATGCTGAGGCCATGCAGATCATGGAGAAGGTGAACTGTCTCGTCATTGACAAGACGGGCACGCTCACGGCGGGGAAACCCAGAGTCGTTTCACGAGTCGCCGTTGCTCCCGGCACCGAGGATGCGCTGCTGCAATTGGCGGCGGCGCTGGAGCAACCGAGTGAACATCCGCTGGCTCGCGCCATTTTCAGCGCGGCGCAGGAAGCGCAGTTAAAAGTGGAAGGCGTGACGGACTTCGCTTCCACCACGGGCGGCGGCGTCGCGGGAAGGGTCGGCGGTCGCACGGTGCGCGCCGGTCAGGAAAAATTTCTCGCCCAGTCCGGCGTGGTCATTCCGGTTGCGCTGCAACAACGCGCGCAGGAATTACAGGAGCAGGCGCAAACCGTGGTCTGGGTCAGCGCGGATCACGAGGTCGTGGGTTTGCTGGGCATCGCCGATCCGATCAAGGACACCGCCGCTGCGGCCCTCCGGGAACTGCACGCGCTCGGCCTCAAGGTCATCATGTGTACCGGCGACAACCGCCACACCGCCGAAGCAGTCGCGCGTGAACTGGGCCTCGATGAAATCCGGGCGGGGCTGGCCCCGGCGGACAAACATAAAATCGTTGAGGAGTTAAAAGCGCAGGGACTCATGGTGGCGATGGCGGGCGACGGCATCAACGACGCGCCCGCCCTGGCCGGCGCGCACGTCGGCATCGCGATGGGCACGGGCACGGACGTAGCCATCCAGAGTGCGGGCATTACTTTGGTGAAGGGCGATCTCCGGGGCATCGCCCAAGCGGTGCGCCTGAGCCGCGCGGTCATGGGCAACATCCGGCAGAATCTTTTCTTCGCCTTCCTCTACAACGCGCTCGGCGTGCCCGTCGCAGCGGGCGTGCTCTATCCGTTCTTTGGCCTGCTGCTGAGTCCGATGATCGCGGGAGCGGCCATGAGCTTCAGCTCTGTTTCCGTGATCATGAACGCCCTGCGACTGCGGCGGACGCGGTTGGATTGAACGTGAACTGCGGCGCGCGGCTCTCCAGAGCCGCAGCGGCTTGAATAGGCGGCGGCGAAATTATTTCCCCCTCGTAGTCTCCACCTGCTGCGGCTCTGGAGAGCCGCGCG
>JAYVWQ010000550.1:0-2784 GCA_043785945.1 Akkermansia sp. | reverse complement strand
CGCAGGTTCAGGATTGTCTGCTCGCGGTCCGAGAGGGTCAGGATGACCTCGCCAAGGATTTCGTTGTCGCTGTCCGAGACAGCCTGTTGAAAGGGCGCGACAGCGTTGGCGTCGGCCACGATGTCCGAGATGCGGTTCGTGTCGTCGTCACCGAGCTTGGCGTCGAGCGAGGTCGGCGTGACCGAGGCCTTGCGATAGTCGCGCACCTGCTCGGTCTTCATGCCCATCTCGCCGGCGATCTCCGCGTCGGTCGGCTCGCGGCCGAAAATCTCCAGCAGTTGGACCTCCACCTTGCGAATGTGGAACAGCTTGTCCACCACATGCACCGGCAGCCGGATGGTCTTCGACTGGTCGGCCAAGGCGCGCTTGATGGCCTGCTTGATCCACCAGGCAGCGTAGGTCGAGAGTTTGGCTCCTTTCTTCGGATCAAACCGCTCGACGGCTTTCATCAGGCCGATGTTGCCCTCGCTGATCAGATCGAGCAGGGGCAGGCCGTAATTTTCATAGTCGCGGGCGATCTTCACCACGAGGCGGAGGTTGGCGCGAATCATGTGTTCGCGGGCCGCCGCGTCGCCGCGTTTGATGCGGCGGGCGAGGACAATCTCCTCCTTGATGGTGAGCAGCGGTACTTCGCCAATTTCGCGCATGTAGAGACGGATGGGATCGCCGCTCATGCTTTCTGTGCGGACAGGTTCCGGGGACGCGGGCCGGGTTGGGGTCGAGCTGGTGGCCGGCCAGATGGGGCGCGACAACACGGTCGGCTTGGCCGCCGCCAGCTTCACGGTTTGCTTCGGCACACGGGGCACACGCGTGCGCAACTTGGGCGTGACCGGCTTTTTCACCCGGAGAATTTTTGTTGGTCTCTTCTTTGTTTTCATCCGCTTCCTTTCACCTGTTAAAAACTGCTTTTCAGAAACTCATTTGTTTTGCGCCACCGCCAGCGCGGCTTCGTTCCATCCGCCCCCGAGGGCTTTGATCAGTTGGACGCTCGCCGCCAGTCGTAGTCCGACAATTTGCGCTTGGCTTCGTTCAGCGAGAAGTGCGCCACGGCTGGCATCCACCACCTCCAAGTAGCTAACAATCCCGGCGCTGTAACGTTGTGAGGCAAGATCGGCGGCCCGGCGGGCACTGGCCACGGCGCGGTCCTGCGCGTCGGACTGCTGGGCGAGGAATCGCAGGCCGGAGAGGCTGTTTTCCACGTCGCCGAAGGCCACCAGCACGCGTTGGCGATACTTCGCCACCGACTCGTCATAGGACGCGCGCGCCCGACTCAAATTGGCCAGATTTCTGCCCCCGGCAAAGAGGGGCAAAGACACGCTCGGCCCGATGGACCACACGCGGCTCTCCCAGTTAAAGAGCGACTCAATGTCGCCGCTGACCAGCCCACCTGAGCCAGTGAGGCGCACCACGGGGAAGAACGCGGCCTTGGCGATGCCGATGCGCGCGTTGGCCGAAGCGAGCTGGCGCTCGGCGTCCGCGACATCGGGACGACGCTCCAGCAAGTCGGCGGGCAGTCCGGCGGGGATCACGGGCGGAGCCGGATTCCAACTCGCATTCTCCAGCGCAGTGAGTTTGAAGCCCGAGGGATTTTCCCCGACCAGAATTGCGAGAGCATTCTCCAATTCAGAACGGCGCTTATGCAGAGTCGCCAACTCGGCCTCCGTGCTGGCGAGTTCGGTTTCCGCGCGGGCCACGTCGAGTTCGTTGCCGATGCCGCCGTCGAAACGGCTGCGCGTCAGCTTTAACAGTTCATTTCGCAGACCCAGCGTGCCTTGAACCGTGGCGAGTTCCGCGTCAAGCGCGCGGATGGCAAAATAGTTCTGCGCCACATCCGCGTGCAACGTGAGCAGCACACCATGCATCGCGGCCAGCGAACTCTGCGCATCGGCCCGCGCGCTCTCGAAACTGCGGCGCACGCGCCCCCACAAGTCGACTTCGTAGCTCAAGTCCACCGGCGCGCGAAACGTGTTCGCCGTGATGTCGCCGAAGCTGGGATTCTGATTGGGCGAATAGCGTTCGCGCTGCCAGTTCGGATTGGCGTCGAGCGTGGGCATCAATTCACTCCGGGCCACGCGGGCCGAGGAGCGGGACTGCTCGACGCGCGCCACGGCGGCCTTGAGTTCCTGGTTGGCCAACTGCGCGCGTCCTTGCAGATCATTGAGCGGTTGATCGCCGAAGATTTCCCACCACGCGCCCTTCGGCACGTTGTCGAGGGGGTGACCTTCTTTCCACGCGCCGAGATTGTTTGATGCCACGAGAGATTTGTAAGCGCTGGTCAACGCATTGGTGGGCCGCTGGTAATCCGGCCCCACGGCGGGACCGACCGACGCGCAGCCCGTCACCAGAAACGCACCGAGCACCACCACCGCCGCTGTTGCCGCCGCCGTGCCCGCGCCCGTCGTACCGGGAGTCGCGCCATGCTGCTCGCTCACTTCCACGCTTTTCTTTTTCCAACCCAGCTTCATCAGCACCACATAGAACACGGGCGTCAGAAACAGTCCGAAGAGCGTCACCCCGATCATGCCGGAGAAGACTGCGATACCCATCGCTTGGCGCATCTCGGAGCCGGCACCCTTGGAAATGACCAGCGGGAACACCCCGGCCACGAACGCGATGCTGGTCATCAGGATCGGGCGCAGCCGCAACCGGCACGCCTCGATGGCGGCGTCGAAGGGCGTCATGCCTTCGTCCTGTTTGTGCTTGGCGAACTCCACGATCAGAATCGCGTTCTTGCACGCGAGACCCACCAGCACGATGAGGCCAATCTGGGTGAAGATATTATTG
>JAYVWQ010000549.1:0-6788 GCA_043785945.1 Akkermansia sp. | reverse complement strand
AACGGGGTCGGGCGTTTGATTCTTCCCTACGGCACCAACCAGTCCACAGCCTTCACCATCATCATGAACCAGGGCCTCGGGTTGCCCGGCACGCTGTGGGCTTACCGGGTCAGCGTGGTTCCGGTCATCACGGCGCGCACCATTTACATCGGGGGTGACTTTACGGAATTCAACGGCGTGACCCGTAACGGGTTGGCCCGCCTGCTCGACAACGGCACGCTCGATCCCACGTTTGATCCGGGCTTGGGCGTGGACGGCAGCGTCTTTGCCCTGGCCGTGCAGCCCGACAACAAGCTGCTGGTCGGCGGCGCCTTCCACCGGTTCCACACCAGCGAGCGTAATTCGATGGTGCGCCTGTTGAGCACCGGCGCATTGGATGAGGATTACAACGTGGGCACCGGGTTCAACGACTCGGTTTATTGCATCACCTTGCAGCCGGACAACAAGGCTCTCGTGGGTGGCATCTTCCAAGAATACAACGGCACCCGGCGCATGGGGATGGCCCGGCTGTTCGTGGGCGGCTCGCTGGACACCAGCTTCATGGATACGGCCTACAACCAGTTTGCCGGTTTGAGCAAGACCTACCGCTACGACCCGCCGCGGTACGTGAACGCCATCGCCCTCCAGCCGGACGGTAATGTAATGATCGGCGGATCCTTCACGAACTTGGGCGGCAATTTCTCGGCCAGTCACAGCCTGCGCAACAACTACACGCAGTTCACCCGGGCCGACAAGACGACGCGCTTCAACGTGGCGCGCCTCATCGGCGGCTATACGGGCGGACCGGGCAACATCGAGTTCGATCCTTCCGCTTTCCCGTTCACCATTGATGAAAACGCCGGTGTCTTCTACGCGACCATGCGGCGTGTGGATGGACGGCTGGGCACAGCCCAGATCATCGCCACGAATTCCAACGTCACCGCCACCAGTCCGGCCGATTTCGTGAACGAAGGTCCAACTCAGATCTGGCCCGAGTTCGCTTATGTTGCGCCCTTCAGTGTTGGGTTTGTCGGTTTCGATTATTTCGCCATCCCAATCACCGAGGATGTGCTTCAGGAAGGCGATGAAACCTTCAGCGTCGGGGCCATCATTCCGCAGGGCAGCATCACGCTGGGCGGCGAGTTCATTCCACTCGGGGTGGCGCGCGGTCACCTCGACGCTTCGACCGTGACCATCGCGGACAATGATTTTTCGCACGGAGTGTTTAACTTCAATGTCACGGCCTACCTCACCAACGAGAACGCGGGTTTCGCCCTCATCACGGTCATTCGCACCAATGGCAGCTCCGGCGGCGTCTCGGTGGATTACCTGACGCGCCCCGGTTTGACTTCCCCGGCCACGACCAACGCCGACTTCTCGCCGGTGCGCGGCACGCTCAGTTTTTCGGCCGGCCAGACGGTGCGAACCTTCCAAGTGCCGATCGTGAACGACAGCCTGGTGGAGTTTGACGAGACCATCACGCTGGTGCTGACCAATGCGACGGGCGGTTCCCACTTGCCCGGGGGTACGCCGACCTCCGTCGCCACGGCCACGCTCACCATCATCGACAACGACTTTCTCCCCGGACGTTTGAATTTTGCCACCCTGGGTTTTACCAACAATGAAAACGATACGCTGGCCACGATCATCGTCACCCGCACGGGCGGCAACGTCGGGGCCATGGCGGTGCAGGTGCGCACCACCAGCGGCACGGCCGTCAACCCGGCTGATTACACGGGAGTGACGAACACGTTGAGCTGGGCCAACGGGGACAGCTCGGCCAAGTCCTTCACCATTCCACTCGTGCTGGACGGCCGCGTGGAAGGCACGGAAACCGTGAACCTGTTCCTCAACAGTCCCACCATCAACGGTGCCTTGGGGGCCCGGACCAACGCCACCCTGTTCATCACGGATGCGGATAACTTTGGAGCGCTCAGTTTCAGCCAGCCTCTCTACGAAGTGGATGAAAACGGCTCGGCTCCAGTCATCACGGTGACTCGCAGCGGCGGCATCGCCGGCACGGTCAGCGTGAGCTACGCCACCTCGCCCCTGACGGCCACGCCGACCGAGGACTACAACGACACAAGCGGCACTCTGACGTTCCTGCCCGGCGAGACGAGCCACACCTTCATCGTGCCCATTGTGGACGATGCGGTGCCGGACGGGGACAAGTCGGTGCTGCTTACCTTGAGCAACCCGGTCAATGGAACCCTGGGTGTCATCTCTAACTCGGCCCTGACCTTCGTGGACAATGAATCGCTCAATGTCCCGGCCGGCTCGCTGGACAACAACTTCAGCACGGCGGCTCAGGTGAACGAGGCCGTCTATGCCCTGGCGTTGCAGAACGACGGGCGCATCATCATGGCGGGCGACTTCACCTTGGTGAACAATGTGCCCCGCAACCGGCTCGCGCGGATCAAGTCCTCCGGTCTTCTGGATGACTCCTTTGATGCCGGACCCGGAGCCAATGGCTCCATTCGCGCCCTGACCTTGCAGGCCGATGGCAAAATTTTGCTGGGCGGTTTCTTCACCGTCATCAACAGCACCAACCGAAACCACCTGGCCCGTCTCGCCACCGATGGTTCCATCGACGCGTTCTTCAATCCGGGGGCGGGCGCGGACAACCCCGTCTATGCCATCACGGTGCAGGGTGATGACAAAATTGTCGTGGGCGGCTCCTTTGCCACGTTTAACGGAGTGGTCCGGCCTGGTATCGTGCGACTGAACACCAACGGCGCGGTGGACTTGGGCTTCAATCCCGGCGCGGGCCTCAATGGCACCGTGTACGCGGTGGCGGTGCAGAACAACGGGAAGATTCTGGTCGGCGGCGAGTTCATTTCCTTCAACGGTGTGGCGCGGACGAACCTCATCCGGCTTAATGCCAATGGCTCGCTCGACAACACCTTCAATCCGGCTCTGGCCATTGATGCCGGCGTCCGGGCCTTGCTGGTGCAGCCGGACGGGAAGATTGTCGCGGGCGGTTCTTTCACCAACGTGAACGGAACGCTGCGGCACGGACTGGTGCGGCTCGAATCGACCGGCAGTCTCGACAACGCGTTCCTGGCAGGTCTGAGCGGCGCGGATGACCTTGTTTTCGACGTGAAGCAGCAGGTGGACGGACGGCTGCTCGTGGCGGGTGCCTTCCGTAATTTTAACGGTGTGACCCGTCGTGGCCTCACCCGCTTGCTCACCGATGGCACCACTGATCCGGCCATCAATTTTGGCAGCGGGGCCAATGCCTTCGTGGCCGCGCTGCTCCTTCAGCCCGACCGCCGCATCGTGCTCGGTGGCGGCTTCACCGAATATGACGGACAACCCCGCGCGCACATCACCCGCATCTATGGCGGTTCCACGGCCGGATCGGGTGCCTTGGAATTCAGCCTGCCCGAGTTTTTGGTTAGTGAAGCCAGCACCAATGCCGTCATCACCGTGCGTCGCCGCGGCGGCACGGCCGGCGCGGTCAGCGTGGATGCCTTCACCAGCAACGGTTCGGCCGTGGCGGGGGTGGATTATTTGAGCGTCACCCGCACTTTGAATTTCCCGTCGGGCGAAACCCGGCAGGTTCTGAACGTGCCCATCATTCCCAACAACACCCTGAACGGGGACCGGACGGTGCAACTGGGCCTGGCCAATTTCGTCAATGCCGTGGCCGGCCCGCAGCCCGTGTCCACCCTGATCATCCAGGACGACGAAACCTCCATTGGTTTTGCCTCCGCCGATTTTGCCATCAATGAGAATGCCATCAGCGGCAACGCCACGGTCACTCTGGTGCGCCAGGGCGCGACCGGCACGGCCGCCAGTGTGAACATCGCCACCTTGGCGGGCGGCACGGCCACGCCGTTCGTCGATTATATTCCGACCAATGCCACGGTGTTCTTCGCGCCTGGCCAGACCATGCGACTCTTCAACTTGCATGTGATCAACGACACCAATCTGGAAGGCAACGAAAGCATTCTGCTCCGGTTGTCCAACCCGAGTGGGACGACCTCGCTCGGCATCTCGAACGCCGTCCTCAATCTGGTTGATGACGACTTTGGGCCCGGTCAGTTCACCTTCTCGACCAACAATTTCATCGTCTTTGAATCAGCGGGTTTGGCTACCATCACGGTCCTGCGCACGAACGGCTCGACGGGCATCGCCTCGGTGCTCCTGTCCACGAGCAATGCGACCGCCACCGCGTTTCTGGATTATATTCCCACCAACTATGTCCTGACCTTCGCGGAGGGAGAGACGATCAAGACCTTGGACATCCCGATTCTTAACGACGCGATCAGCGAGGTGGATGAGACGATCCTGCTCACTCTCTCGAATGTGACCGGCGGTGCGAGTCTCGGCAGTCTGCCCGGCTCTGTGATCACTATTCTGGATGATGACACCCCCCACATCGTCGCCTCCGGATCGGCCCTCGTGGCGGAAAGTTTTGTCCCGACCAACAGCGTCATTGAGCCGGGCGAGACGGTGACCCTGTTCCTGGCCCTGCGCAACGCGGGCTTTGCCGATGCCACCAACGTGAGCGCCGGCCTCGTCTATGCCAATGGCGTGAGCAACACCACCGCTCAGACTCAGAACTACGGGCTGCTCCCGGCGGGCGGCAATGCCACGGCGCGGCCCTTCACCTTCACCGCGGCGGGCACGAATGGCGGGCGCATCACGGCCACGCTGCTCGTCACGAATGGGGGCCAGTTCCTCGGCCCGGTCGCCTTCGAGTTCGTCATCGGGCAGCAAAATCTTCAGCTTAATAACACCAATCTCATCACCATCAATGACAACGGCCCGGCCTCGCCCTATCCGGCCACCATCGTTGTTTCCGGTGCCGTCAATCCGATCAGCCGACTGACCGTCACGCTGCGGGGCTTGACCCACAATTATCCGGGAGACCTCGACATCCTGCTCGTCGCCCCGAACGGTGCGGCCGTCATGCTCATGTCCGATGCGGGCAGCAACAACGTGATGAACAACGTCACCCTGACGTTTTCCAATGGAGCGCCCGTGACCATCCCGAACGCGAGTCCCATCACCAGCGGCACCTATCGCGCGACCAACTGGTTGACCTATGTTGATCCCATTCCGCCCTTCCCGAATGGCACGGTGTGGACCAACAGTTCGCTCGCCACCTTCCAGGGACTCGTCCCGAATGGCGTCTGGTCCCTCTACATCGTGGATGACAGTGCGGGCGACAGTGGAATCATCGCGGGTGGCTGGAGCCTGAACATATTCACCGCCGACACGGTGGTCGCCGGGCCGGATCTGGCTCTCACGGTTACGGACACGCCCGACCCCGTCTCGCCGGGCGGCAGTGTGACCTACCGCATCGGGGTGACAAACTTCGGCTTGTCCGCCGCCAATTCGGTGGTGCTGACCAACCTGCTGCCGACGACGGCCACCTTCGTGAGCGTGGCCGGTCCGGGCAGCTATGCGCTGAGTGGGAACACGCTCTCCGGCACTCTGGGCAGTCTCGCGGTCGGCGCGGGTGCCGTGGTGACAGTCACATTGACCGCCCCGCTTGCAGCCGGCACGCTCGCTTTCGATGCCACGGTCGCCTCGGCGGGCACGGATTTGAATTCCGCCAACAACCACGTTCTGACCACCACCTCGGTGGTGGACTCCGGCCCCGTGCCGCTGATTTACAGCGCGCTAAAGAACAACCAGGTCGTTCTGCGCTGGGCGGGCAATGCGGCCAACGTCACGCTGCTGTCCTCCGTCTCCACGAGCGGCGGGTGGACTCCGGTGACGAACACACCCGTGTTCAGCAATGGCGTCAGCACCGTGACCCTGCCGGCGGACGGCAGCATCAAATTCTTCCGCCTGCGCCGGGTGCCATGAAGTTGTTTGGCCTGACGGGCGGCATTGGGATGGGCAAGTCCACCAGTGCCAGCCTGCTTTCGCTCGGCGGCATTCCCGTCATCGACACCGACACGCTGGCGCGAGAAGTCGTGGAGCCGGGCCAGTCGGCACTCACGGAAATCGCCGCCACCTTCGGACGCGAATTGATCGACGAGCAAGGTCACTTGCGCCGGGCCGCGCTCGCCGAAGTGGTTTTCCCTTCGCCGGAAAAACTCCGGCAGCTTGAAGCCATTCTCCATCCCATCATTCTCAGTCGCTGGCTGGGGCGGGTGATGGTGTGGCGCCGCGAGGGCCGCACGGCTGGTGCGGTCGTCATCCCGCTGCTCTTCGAGACCAACGCCCAATCGCACTTCGACGCCATCATCTGCACGGCCTGTTCCCCGGCCACGCAGCAGGAGCGGCTGGCGGCGCGCGGCTGGCCCGAAAACCAGATTCAGCAGCGCCTCGCCGCGCAGTGGCCCGCCGAGAGAAAAATCGCCGCCGCCGACTTCGTGGTCTGGACGGAAGGCGCGATGGAGATGCACCGCAAACAACTGGCGCGCATCCTGGGCGACTACTTCGCCCCGCGCCGCTGATTCCAACCGGCCTTGCCCGACAGCACGAGCACCACCGTGCCGAGCAGCGTGCCGCCGATGGGCGTGGGCAGGCCCGCCATAATGCCGCCGAAAATGGCTTTCGCCAAAGCGGCGCGGAAAGAATCGCCGTTTCGTTTCCGTTGAATCCAGAACACGCCCGCCGTGGTGATCAGAAACGCGAGTGGACAGGTGATGATGTCGGCGATTCCAGCAGTCAACGCCTCGGGGGCAAAGAACAGCCAGTCCACCGCGAGGATGAGCGCACCGCTCGCAGGATGCAGCCAGAACGGGCGCGGCGCGGGCGATTCCTCCAGGCGTTGGAGTCGCACCGGAATCTGTGGCGGCAAAGCGGGCGGGAGGTTCTCTCCGTTCATGCGCGCATCCTAAGCC
>JAYVWQ010000548.1:0-4323 GCA_043785945.1 Akkermansia sp. | reverse complement strand
ACGCGCACATCAGTGAAGCGGGCGAAATCGCGGATGGCGGTCTCGACCTGCGCGGCGAGTTCGCGCGTCGGTTCTAGGATGAGGACACGGGTGCGATTGGAGCCGGCGCCGAGCTTGGTGAGCATGGGCAGGGCAAAGGCGGCCGTCTTGCCGGTGCCGGTCTGGGCGGAGCCGATGACGTCGCGGCCCTCCATGATGAGCGGGATGGCGCGGAGCTGAATGGGGGTCGGGTCCACGTAGCCCATGGCCTTGATGCCATCAAGGATGGGCTGCGACAAACCGAGTTGAGCAAATGACATGTCGGCTACTAGACATGAAAGACGCGCGGCCAGACAGGAAAAAAGCGAGGAGAGGGGCAGGGCAGGGCGCATCTGGGAAGTCCCACCGTGCAGGGTCGTGCGGCTTCTGGTGTGGGTCAGGCTTCCAGCCTGACGGTTCGGGCGGCATCCTTGCCGCCCGTTCCGGCGGGGGCGGGAGAAGAATCGGGAAGCTGAACACGAGGCTGGGAAGCCCCGTGAACCGTCAGGCTGGAAGCCTGACCCACATCTAGGACGTGACGCATCTGCACGGTAGTATTTTCCAGATGTGGCGCGCGCCGGGGAAATCTTGTTTCAAGGTTGAGCGTGTGAACGAGCCGCCCTACAATCGCGCCCATGAAATTAAACAGATGGATGAGTTCGGGAAAAATGCTCGCGGCGATTTTGGTCTTCGCGGCTCTCAGCGTCATGGCGCGGGCGGGCGAGATGACGGCGTTGGAATTGATCAAGGAAGGTAACCGCTACGTCGGCGAAGATTCAAAGGACAAGGTCACGCAAATCCGCTCCGAGAAATCGGTGGGCGGCCTGGTGCCGACGATTTGGTTTGTGGTCTTTTATGACGCGGACGCGCGCATGAAGGCCACGGAAGTGAAGTTTGGCGGCGGCAAGAAGATGGACGTGGTGCGGCCCTTCCGTTTGTTCGAGCGCGCCACGGGCTTTCAGCCGATGGAGCGCGCGAAGCTGAAGATTGATTCCGACGAAGCCCTCAAAATCGCGCTCAAGGAACCGTTGCTGGAGAAACTCAAACTGACCAATTCCAAAATGGTGCTGGAGAAGGGCGAGGACACGCGTCCGGTTTGGAAGGTCACGCTCTGGGCGGAGAAGGCGCGCGAGCCGAGCAAAACGGTGGACATCGGCACCATCGTCATTCTGGCTGAAGACGGCCGGGTGCTGGACCGCTTCTTGAACATCAACCGCATCGACTAATTCCCGTTGTGACGCCTCCGCCCTCCACCGCGCGCTCGTACGATGTCGTGATCATCGGCGGCGCGCTGGCCGGTGCGGCCACGGCGCTGCAACTGCTCCAGCGGCAGCCGGGCTTGCGCGTGCTCATCGTGGAGAAGTCCGCGAGCTTCCCGCGCAAGGTCGGCGAGGCCACGGTGGAGGTCAGCGCCTACTTCCTCGGGCGCGTGCTCGGGCTGACGCAATATCTCAACGAGGCGCACTTGGTGAAGCAAGGGATGCGCTTCTGGTTTGCCAACGAACGCACGCAGACGCTCGACCAATGCAGCGAAATCGGCGGGCGCTACCTCGCGCGCGTCGCCGCCTATCAGGTGGACCGCTCGACGCTGGACGCCGAAGTCTTGCGCCGGGCTAGCGAACTCGGAGCGGAAGTGATGCGCCCCGCCAGCGTGCAGAAGGTGGAACTTGTCTCCGGCGGCGCGCAGACCATCACCGTGCGCCACGGTGAGCAGACCGAGACGATCCAAGCCCGCTGGGTCGTGGATGCGTCCGGGCCGGCGGCGCTCCTCTCCCGCCAGAACGGCTGGTGGCGTTCCAATACGGAGCATCCCACAACCTCAGTGTGGGCGCGCTGGCGCAACGTGCGCGACTGGGATGGACTGGAGCTGCGCGAGAAATTCCCCGAGTGGGCGCAGCAATGTCACGGCGTGCGCGCCACGGCCACGAACCATTTCATGGGCGATGGCTGGTGGGCCTGGTGCATTCCGCTCAAGGGCGGAGATGTGAGCATCGGCGTGGTTTTCGATCAACGCCGCGTCACCTGGCCGGAAGGCGGTTCCCTCGGGCAACGCTTGAAGGATTTTTTAGCGCAGAACCCGGTCGCGGCGGAAATCATGCGCGACGCGACACCGGTGGAGGGCGACGTGCATTGGCGCAAGAACCTTCCGTACTACAGCACCACACACGCGGGCGATGGCTTCGTGCTGATCGGTGATGCGGCGGCGTTTCTCGATCCATTTTACAGTCCCGGCATGGACTGGCTTTCGTTCACCAGCCATGCGGCGGTGGAAATGATTTTGGCGCAGCAGTCTGGTGCTCCCGTCGCGCCCCTGGTGGAGTTGCACAACCAGAACTACACGCGCAGCCAGGCCTGCTGGTTCGCGGCGCTCTACAAGGACAAATACGATTACCTCGGCGACTTCCAAATCATGCGCACCGCCTTCCTGCTCGACCTCGGGCTGTATTACCTGGGCGTGGCGGGTCCAATTTACAAGGAGGGCGCGAAGTCGTTGAGCAACGGAGTTTTCATCACCCCGCCGTCCATGCCGGTCTTCCGGCTGATGCGCCTCTACAACCGTCGTTTCGCCTCCATGGCCCGGATGCGGCGGGTGCGCGGCACGTTCGGGCAGAGCAATGACGCGCAGCGGTTTCTCTTCGGCGGGTTCACCTTCGAGCGCGACGGCGGGAATACGAAACCCATCGCCCAAGCCCTGCTGCGTTGGGGCTGGATGGAGCTGACGGAAGGCTGGCGCAGCTGGTTCGCGCCCCGGCCCGCTTCGCAGCCCGCGCCTTCCGAGTCGCCCGCGCCGGCGGTTGTTTGAAGGGCGCTCTGGAATCAATTTCTGAACCACGGTGTTTGCCGTCTGTGATTATCTCCCGGAGAAAACTGCTCCTCTTCATGCTCTTCGCTGCAAGCCTGCTGCTCTGGCGGTTCTGGCCTGGCGCGTCCGGGCGCTGGCATAATTTCCCGCCCACCGCCTCCGGCCCGTGGGTCGCGTTTGGTGACAGTCTGACGGCCGGGTATGGTGCGGAAATAGCCGGGGCCGACTACCCGACGCAACTGGGCCAGCGCCTCGGTGTGGCCATCCAGAATCTCGGCGTGTCGGGCGAGACGAGCGCCGATGGTTTGAAGCGCCTGGAGGATGTGGCGGCCCTGCAACCGCGCGTGGTGCTGCTGTGCTTCGGCGGGAACGACGTGCTGCAAAGCGTGCCCCGCGACCGGATGTTCGCGAATCTCGGCACCATCATCGACCGTCTGCACGCGCAGGGCGCGTTCGTGGTGCTCATCGGCATCCGGGGAGCGAGCCTGATGGGGGATGGGAATGCGGACGGTTTTAAGAAATTGGCGGAAGCCAAGGAAGTGAAACACATCCCGAACCTTCTCGATGGGTTGATCAGCCAGCCGAGTTTGATGTCCGACTACGTGCATCCGAACGACGCGGGCTATGCCAAAATCGGGGAGCGTCTGGAGAAGGAATTGCGCCCCTTGCTCCCCAAGCTCCAGCCCAAGTAGCAGTTGCTCGCTCAGTCGTGGACGAAAATGATGCGGCTACCCTGCGACTCGAAGCGCATGGGAATTTGCCGCAATTCCGGCAGCGCCGCGCTGATGACTTCATGCTGCTCCGGCGGCGCGTAAAACATGAGGAACCCGCCGCTGCCTGCGCCTAGCAGCTTGCCGCCCACAGCCCCGGCGTGACGGGCTTTCGCATACCAAGCGTCGATTTCGGGATTGCTGATTTCCCCGGTCAACCCGCGCTTGAGTTCCCAGCCTTCGTGGATGATTTGGCCGAACGCCCCGAGGTCGTTTTGCTGGAGCGCCGCCTTGAGGTCGTGCGCCTGTTGCACCATGCGTTGCAGCGTCTTTTGCTTGGCGGGACTTGCTGTGACCGCTTCCTGCTGACTCTTGAGGATGGCGGACGCGCTGCGGCTCAATCCGGTGTAGAAGACGAGAATATTCGACTGCAACTGCGCCAATGTTTCGCGGCGGCAGAGAATCGGTTCCACGCTCACCGAATCATCTGGATTGAACTGGATGAAATTAAACCCGCCATACGCCGCTGCGAACTGGTCCTGCTTGCCAATTGGTTCCCCACAGCGTTCCAGCTCGATGGTGCAGGCTTCGCGGGCCAATTGTTCCGCTGAAGCATAGCGCCCCGAGTAAGCGTGGAGCGCGTGAAGCAAACCGACGGTGAAAGCGCTCGACGAACCGAGGCCCGATCCCTTGCTCGGTATGTCGGCGATAGAGGTAATTTCCAATCCGCCCTTCAGCCCGAGCAGGGTCATGGCTTCGCGCACGAGAGGGTGCTGGATTTCCGCAATGGTG
>JAYVWQ010000547.1:0-2428 GCA_043785945.1 Akkermansia sp. | reverse complement strand
CTCAACCTCGCCGGGTTCAAGTTCATCAACGGCATCGACTTCACCTTCACCGCGAGCAGCACCGTCACCTCCCTCGCGCCGGGTGAACATGTCCTGGTTGTAAAACACCTGGCCGCTTTCACCGCGCGCTACGGCGTCCACACCAACGTGGCCGGCGTTTATGGCGGCAGCTTTGATAACGCCGGCGAGCGCGTCACCCTAGTCGGGCCGCTGGCTGAACCGATTCTCGACTTCGTGTACAGCGACACCTGGGTGCCGATCGCGGACGGCGCTGGTTTTTCCCTCGTCATTAAGGACGAAAACGCCGCGCTTAACACCTGGACCAATGGGGCCAGTTGGCGCGCAAGCACCTTTGAGTTTGGTTCGCCCGGCTTGCCGAATCCGGCGGCGCTGGATGTGCCGGTCGTCCTGATCAACGAGGCGCTCACCCACACTGACCTGCCGCAGATCGACACTATCGAGCTGTACAACCCCGGCACGAACGACGCCAACATCGGGGGTTGGTTCCTGACCGACAACGCGACCACGCCGAAGAAGTATGAAATCCCCGCCAACACCATCATCCCGGCGGGCGGCTATCTTTTGTTTGATGAAAGCCAGTTCACCAACGGGGTCAACGGCTTCTCCCTCAGTTCCAATGGTGACGAGGTGTATCTCTACTCCGGGACCAACGGACTGCTCACCGGCTTCTCGCATGGATTTGATTTCGGCGCGGCCCAGAATGGACAGTCCTTCGGCCGTTACGTGAACAGTCAGGGCAACGAAGACTTCCCGGCCCAACTTGCCAACACTCTCGGCGCAACCAACTCCCTGCCGCTCGTCGGACCAGTCGTGGTCAGCGAAATCTTTTATCACCCGCCGGATTACGGCTCGGGCGCGAACCTCGTGGACAATTCAGACGACGAATTCATCGAGCTGCACAACCTCACCACCAACGCCGTGCCCCTCTATAACCAGTCGTTCCCCACCAACACCTGGCGGTTGAGCAAGGCTGTGACCTTCAGCTTCCCGACCAATGTCAGCCTCGCGCCCACGGGTTTTGTCGTGGTGGTGAATTTCAGTCCCGTAACCAATGCGGCCCAACTCGCTGCCTTCACCGCCAAGTTCGCCGTCCAGCCCGGCACGCCCATCTACGGTCCCTACGGCGGCAAGCTCGACAACTCCGGCAACAACATCCATCTCACCCGTCCTGATGCCCCGAACCTCAACGGCAGCGTGCCCTACATCCTCGTGGACCGGGTGGAACACCTCGATGCCTCGCCTTGGCCGCAATTGGCCGATGGTTTGGGCACCTCGCTCCAGCGGCTTGTGCCGCAGGATTATGGAAACGATCCGACCAACTGGACCGATGCTTTGCCCTCGCCGGGCCGCGGTTTTGGAGGGGGCACGCCGCCCGCCATCACTGCGCCGCCGGCTGATGCCACCGCCTTCTTGGGCGGCACGACCAACTTCACCGTCGGGGCCAGTGGTTCTGGTCTCCATTATCAATGGCGTTTCAACGGCGGGGCCATCCCCGGCGCGACCAACTCGGTGCTCGTCATCACGAACCTGCAATACGCGCAGGCCGGATTCTACAGCGCCGCCGTCTTTAACGAGGCCGGTTCCACCGTCAGTTCCAACGCCACCCTCACCGTCATTACGCCGGTCTATTTCACCCTCCAGCCTTCGAGTCAGCTCGTCCTGCCCGGCACGAATGTGACCATCAACTCCATGGCCGCCGGGATCGGCTCCATCACATACCAGTGGCGCTTCGAGGGGACGAACCTGCCCGGCGCGACCAATGCCAGCTACAGCTTTACGGGAGCCAGCGTGACCAATCATCACGGCAACTTCTCCGTCGTGGCCACGGACAGCTTTGGATCCGCTCTCAGTTCCAACGCCTTCATCTTTGTCGCCATCAAGCCCGGCGTCTCAGTGCCGATGCGGACCAACACGGTGCTGCAAGGGGCCAGTGTCACCTTGAGCATCACGGCCACGGGCGCCCCGCCGCTGACCTACCGCTGGCTGCGCAACGGCGCGGCCTTCGCCACCAACACCGTGCCCATGCTCACGGTGACCAATGTGCAGGTCAGCGCGCGCTACCAAGTGGTGGTCACGAATCTGGCCGGCTCCTCGCCCTCCAGTCCCGGCGCGGGCATCACCAACCTTTTCGTGCTCGCCGATCTGGACCGCGACGGCGTGGCCGATCTGTGGGAGTTGCAGTACGGCTTCAGCACCAACAACGCCGCCGACGCCCTGCTCGACTTCGATGGGGATGGCATGAACAACCGGGACGAGTATCTCTCGGGCACCAACCCGACTAATGCGCTCAGCGTCTTGAAGATCGTGCTCTCGGCGACCAACGCCACGGAGCTGAGTTTCGTGGCCCAGACCAACCTCAGTTACACCGTGCAATGGCGCACCAACCTGGCGCTGCCGGCGTGGAGCA
>JAYVWQ010000546.1:0-1884 GCA_043785945.1 Akkermansia sp. | reverse complement strand
AAACGTCGCCCGTTTGACTTCCGCCCTCCCAGCCACAATGCTGCGGAACAGTTTTTTTGATTATGCCCAAAGTGACTCTCTTGCCCGCCAACGTCTCCGCCGAAGTTGAACCCGGCGAACTGCTGCTGGACGCCGGTGAAAAAGCCGGCGTCGAGATGGAGGCGGGCTGCTTCAACTGCGCCTGCGGCACCTGCGCGGTGGAGGTGGTGAGCGGCATGGAAAATTTGGCCGAGCCGACGCCCGAGGAATTGGACGTGCTGGATTCGTGGAGCAAAGACCCGGAGAAATTCCGCCTGACCTGCTGCGTGAAAGTCCTCAAGGGCGACGTGGTGATCAAGGCTGGGCATTGAACTGCGGGCCGGACGGTCGAATCGTCGGTTTGCCGTCGATCAAATGGTTGGCGCAGCCTTCTCCCTCACCCCGGCCCTCTCCCCAAGGAGAGGGAGAATCGCATCCAGCCAACGAGCAACCCAAGCGTCCGAAAAGTTCGTGAGACGGAATAAAATGACTCCCTCTCCCGGCGGGAGAGGGTTGGGGTGAGGGGGAAGGCGATGACAGACCTTTCACCCCTGCGGAACACGCCGATGTGTGATGTGACGTAGTGGGAGCGCGCGAGGCCACTCCATTCTTCATTCGCGCGTTTTCTTTCCGTAAAACACTTTCCACAACACCAGCCCCAACGCCGGAGCCGTCATGCCGGCGAGACGGCGGTCCTTGGCCGCGAGCATCGACGCCACTTCTTCCGGCGCAAACTTCCCCTGCCCCACTTGCACGAGCGTGCCGGTGATGCCCCGGCACATTTTGTAAAGAAAGCCGTCGCCCTCGATGATGACCGTCAGCGCCGGACCGCTGCGCCGCACCGTGCAGCGCGTGACGGTGCGCACGGTGGACTTCATCTCGTAGCTGCGGTTGACGGCAAAGGATTTGAAATCGTGCCGTCCGACAAACATGGCGGCGGCGCGGCGCATCGCGGCGAGGTCGAGGGGCAGCGGCACATGCCAGGCCTGGGCGCGGAGCAAGGGGTTCAGGGCCGGGTGATTCCAGATGAGGTAGCGGTACTGTTTGCCCGTGGCATCGAAGCGCGCATGAAAGCCGGCCCGCGCGCGCGCCGCCGAGAGCACGCGAATGTCGGGAGGGAGATTGGCGTTCAGGGCGAGGGCGAGTTTGCGCACCGTCATGCGGAACTCAGACTTGGGAATTTCCACATGCGCCACCATGCCGAGAGCATGCACGCCGGTGTCGGTGCGGCTGGACCCATGCACGCGGCTAGGCTGACGGAAAATTTTCTGCAACGCCTCCTCCACGCGCTGCTGCACGCCAAGGCCGGTCTGCTGCACCTGCCAGCCCGCGTAGTTCGTGCCGTCGTAGGCGATGACGAGGCGGAACTTGAGCAGCAGCGCGGACGGATCAGATTTGTTCGTGTCTGGATGCAACGGAGTCATTACCCGCGAGGAGATTCGAGAGGACAAGGAAGAAACAAGCGCCTGCACCACCAGAGCTGAAAGTGGGCAGTGGGAGAAGAAGGTGTCTCACGAAGCCGAAGCAGGGGGCGAAGGATGGAAAAAAGGAATTCAGGCCCGGACATCTGTCGATTCCTTCGTGGCCTTCGTTCCCTTCGCGAGACTCAATCAGTCTTCATCGGCCTCAGTCCAAGCGCAGATGCGCCGCACGCATCTGTTCCAGCTCGCGCGCCCAGCGATGGCACAGCCAGCACGGGATGAACCCGCCCAAGGCGAACGAACAGTCAATCAGCCGCCAGTAAATCGGAATGTCGCGCACTTCGCCGGTGATGAGCGCCCACGGAATGATGAGCACGCTCGCGATCATGCCGAAAGTGAACAACCACGCATTGCGCACCGGATGCCGCAGCGGCCCGACAAACGC
>JAYVWQ010000545.1:0-2124 GCA_043785945.1 Akkermansia sp. | reverse complement strand
TTTAATCGGCATTCGTAATTTTGCGTGAATCCCGACTCGCCAGGATGACGCAGGAACGATTTTGTTTTCAGCAGAAAGTAATTTAATGGTCGGAATTGGGTCGAATTTTCCGGGTATTGATTAAATCAGCGGTTCCCTAGGACGACCTTCAAATAGCGGACGACGGAGGCGGCGTAGCGGGTTGCTCGTAAAATGTGGCCGGCACGTGGCGTCTCTCGTGTTCTTCGCGCACCAATTGGGAAAGAAATCCTGAGAAGTCTCCAAAATCTCGGGCTTCCATGAGCGCGTGGGCCTTTGCGATGATACTCGCCCTCATGCTGATGTTGATTCGCTTGTTGCTATCCGTTCCGGCCATGCCCCGATCTATCCTCGGGATCGAGGTGCGCGTCACGCTGAATTTTGCTGGAGATGTAGTCCAACCAGCCCGTCCACCGAAAAGAGACGGGGAACGGTGGTTCAACCTGAAACCATGAGCTAATTTCGTCCCCAATACGTCCCCACTTTTTAGGTTTATGCGAAAACACCAATGAAACATGGTGCCGGTGGTGGGACTCGAACCCACACGACTTTTTACGGTCCCGGGATTTTAAGTCCCGTGCGTCTGCCATTTCGCCACACCGGCTGACCAGCCTGTTCCGCGCACAAAAGAAGCGGGCGGGACGATGCGGGAGACGTCCGACCTTGGCAAGCGAAGGGCGGGGAATCTTGCTCGGCGGACCCGCGCCCGTGGTGGCATCACAAGAAAAAAGGGATTGGTTCTCGCGAAGGGTGCGAAGGAGGAAAGTCGATTCCAATCATTCTTCGATTCTCTCCAGCAGGACGACGTAATGAGGTTGATGGGATGGTTTTTCCTTCGCTCCCTTCCCCGACTTCGCGAGAGATTCTTCTTCACCCCGCCATCCGGCCAGCGCGATGCGACCGCAGTTCTTCGCTACATCCCCATGTAGGCCTTGAACCACACCATGATTTTCTGACCCGCAAAAACCCAGAGCGCCGCCGCCGCCGCGATGTAGGGGCCGTAGGGTATGGGACTGGAACGCTCGTGCCGCCTCAGCAGGATGAGCAGCCCGCCTAGTATCGCGCCCAGGAAGGAACTGACGACGAGCGAAAACACCGTGGCCTGCCAGCCGAGAAACGCGCCAATCGCCGCCATGAAGGTCACATCGCCGAAGCCCATCGCATCGCGCGGCAGCACCAGCTTGTCCA
This sequence comes from Akkermansia sp., assembly GCA_043785945.1. Classification (GTDB taxonomy): domain Bacteria; phylum Verrucomicrobiota; class Verrucomicrobiia; order Limisphaerales; family SIBH01; genus JANNGC01. The sequence continues at coordinate 918 of JAYVWQ010000545.1, read as the reverse complement.
TGACCGCCTCCATGTAGAGGTGCGGCTCGGGGTTGAAGGTCTCAGTGCCGATGACGAGTTTCTCCGGGCTGAGCGCCACGGCCACATTGGTGAAACAACGATCCGGCAGCTCCAGCCGCCGGGCGTGAAAACGAATCACGTCCGTCTTGCGGTAGAAAATATCTTCGTAGGGAATTTCCTGGTCCGGCAGCACCACCCCGTTCTCGCCGAAGAACACCGTCGTGTCGCCCTCGAACGCGATTTTCCGGCGGCCAAAAGCCAGCTTGCCCGCCACGCGCACGAACTGAACAATCAACCCGCCCACCGCGATGCCGATCACGCTCGCGAGCAGACTTTTCGGCCGGTCGCCCGGCAGGCCGTGCAGCGCGGGCACGGCGAAGGAGCACAAGAATCCCGCCGCCATGCCGCCGTAGGTGATCTCATCCGGGATGATGAAGTGCGAGAGATCAATAAAAGTGGCCGTGATCAAACCGGCCATGACGAGACACATTACCAGCGCGACGGCGGGCGATTGTTGACCATAGATCAACCAACTCGTGAGGAACAGCATCCCGGTCAGCAGTTCGACGAGGAAATAGCGGACGGAGATGGGCGCGCGGCAGTTGGCGCACTTGCCCCGCAGCATCAGCCACGTCACCAGCGGGATGTTGAGATAGAACGGGATGGAATAATTGCAATTCGGGCAGTGCGAGGGCGGCGAGATGACGCTCTTGTTGAGGGGCATCCGGTAGATGCACACGTTGAGGAAGCTGCCCACCATGCAGCCGAACCAGAACAGCACGGCCGACCAGAAATGAAACGGGACCTTCGCCCAGACTTCGGATTCAAACATGGGTGGATCTGTGATTACCGTCCATAAACATTCTCCTCCAGCGCGCGGCGCATGGCCTCGATGGGCGCGGGCTGGCCCGTCCAGAT
>JAYVWQ010000544.1:0-5372 GCA_043785945.1 Akkermansia sp. | reverse complement strand
TGTAGCCTGCCGCCGATGTTTCGTCCCTGCATTGATCTGCATGAAGGCCAGGTGAAGCAAATCGTCGGCGGCTCGCTCAGTGAAAGCGGCGCGGGTTTGCGCACGAATTTTGTCTCCGAGAAATCCGCCGCGTGGTTCGCCGAACTCTACCGGCGCGACGGTTTGAAAGGCGGCCATGTCATTCAACTCGGCGCGGGCAATGACACGGCGGCGCGGGCGGCACTGGCGGCTTATCCCGGTGGTCTGCACCTCGGCGGCGGCGTGAATCTCGACAACGCCCCGGGCTGGCTGGAGGCCGGTGCTTCGCACGTCATTGTCACCTCCTGGGCCTTTCGCGAGGGGCGCGTGGATTGGGACCGGCTGGCCCAACTGGTCGCCGCCATCGGCCGGAGCCGGCTTGTGCTCGACCTCAGTTGCCGTCGGCGCGAGGACGATTACTTCGTGGTCACGGATCGCTGGCAGAAATTTACGAGCGAGAAAATTTCCCCCGAACTGCTCCTGCAGCTCGCCGTTTATTGTGATGAGTTTCTGATCCACGCGGCGGACGTGGAGGGATTATGCGGGGGCATCGACCGCGAACTGGTGGCCCGGCTCGCGGAGTGGACGCCGCTGCCCACGACCTACGCGGGCGGCGCGAAGTCGCTCGCGGATTTGGAGGAAGTGACTCGCTTGGGGCGCGGGCGCATTGATCTGACCATCGGATCGGCCCTGGATATTTTTGGCGGCAGCGGAGTGAAGTATGCCGAGGTGGTGGAGTTCAACCGGCGCGGGCTATGAGCAACCCTGGCGCTGCTCACGGCGCTGGTTCAGATTTTTTGCCCGGCAGATTTCCACCCCTTGAGACTCTGGCATCTTCCCAGCTATGGTGCGCTCATGTCTGAGTTCCCGGATGCGGAAAAGCTGGGTTGGAGGTCGCGGCGCTTGCGCCTCAAAGTGCTGGGCACGGCGCTGCTGCTGGCCTTTCTCTGCTACGCCTTCTTCACCTGGGTGCTCTGGCCGGTGAAGGTCACGGGTGACAGCATGCTGCCCAATTTTCTAAACGGCTCGCGTCACTTCATCTTCAAGCTCGCCTACTCGTCGGGCCGCCCGCGCCGGGGCGACGTCATCGGCATGTACTTCACGAACGGCGATGTGTACATCAAACGCATCATCGGTCTGCCTGGCGAGGAAATCTCCTTCGTGGACGGCGGCGTGGCCATCAATGGAAAACCGCTGCGCGAACCGTATCTGCGGAGCAAGGTGCCGTGGGAACTGAACTCCGTCACACTCGATGAGGATGATTATTTCGTCATGGGCGACAACCGGGCCACCTCCTGGCTCGGTTTGGTCTCGTTGCCCCGCATCATCGGCAAAGTGGTTTATTGAGGAGTTGAGAACGGGGGCCAGTCCTCAACCTGCAACCTGAAGTACGCCTTGGTGTTTTCATGCACCGCTTCGCTGGCGAGCAAGTCCTCCACCGTCCACCAGCGCAGTTCGCCGTGCTGGTCGTCCGCTGTGACGGTCGCTCCCACCGGCCACGCCGCTGCCAGGCCGAGCACGACGTAATGCGTGTTCACGTCCGGTGCGCCGAGAAAGTTGTCCGGGTAAATGTGGTCGAACACGCCGAGCAATTTCGTGTCGGCAATGGTCACGCCGAGTTCGCGCTGGGAAATTCTCCGCAGTGCCTCGGCCACGCGTTCGTTCTTCCAGATGCGTCCGCCGGGCACGAACCAGAAACCCTGCGCCGGCTTGTTCAGCCGCTGGCCGAGCAGCACCGCGCCGCGTTCGTCGCGCAGAATCAAATCAATGGAGACCAACGGCGTGGCGGCGATGACGCGCAGGAAATCCGTGTCGTTCAGCATGGCGAATGGTTGCGCGGTTTTTCAGCGCGAGGCAATGCGGCAAGTGCCCTGTGCAGAAGAACGGCCGGTGGGCGCGCGGCTCTCCAGAGCCGCAGCACGCAAGACATTCGCACCCGCTGCGGCTCTGGAGAGCCGCGCGCCGAGGCGGGTGCCCGGTTGCCCTCAATTCAGTTACCCGTATTCCGCCAGTTGCGCGCGCCGCCCGCGTCGCTATCCTCCGGCCCAATGCAACTGTCTCTCTGGGGTCACGCCCTGTTCACGTCGCTGCTGCTGATCGGTACGGCCAACGCTCTCTGCGGCGCGGAGGCTGATCCAAAACAAGTCACTTCCACGGGCGCGACGGACGATGCGGTCGCGGCCCTCCGCAAGTTTCGCGCCGCGCCCGGCTTTAAGATCGACCTCTTCGCCGCCGAGCCGATGGTGCAGAACGTCGTGAGCTTTGCCTTCGACGAACAGGGCCGTTGCTATGTGGTGGAGTCAAATCGCCGCCGCACTTCGGTGTTCGACATTCGCGGTTTGGGCGAATGGCTGGATGCGGATTTCTCCTTCCGCATGGTGGAAGACCGCGCGGACTTTTTCCGCCAGACCCTGACGCCGGCCAATCCCGGCTGCACGCAGTTTGGAGCTTGGGACAATTGGTTCGGTTTGGAATGGCGTCGGAAATGGGAAGCAAGCTGCGAGTTCGCGCGGGTAATGCTCAACTCAGACTTGTGATGCTGGTGACTGATCCGGACCCAGAGATTGCTGGAAATGCCACGCGATTAATTGGGGAAACGAATCCAGCCGGCTCTTGGATTCGTGAACGGGTGCAGGATCGAAATTCTCGCGTGCAACTGCTCGCCATCGAAGGGCTCGCAAAGGCGGTGGCGCATGTTGCTCCTGCCAAGCGCGAAGTGTTCGTTAAAGCCGCGTCCTCTGCGCTGCTCGAAGTTCTCAAACGCAACCAAAACCAAGACGCCCACCTCCGCCACGCCGCCGTGTTCGCGCTGGCGCGCATCGGCGATGTGCCGGCGCTGCTCGCGGCGGCGAAGGATGAATCGCCCGCCGTGCGCCTGGGCGTGTGCCTCGCGCTGCGCCGCTTGCAACGTCCCGAGATCGCGCAGTTCCTCAACGACTCTGATTCACAGATTGCTTTGGAAGCCGCGCGCGCCATCAACGACGCGCCGATTCCTGAAGCGATGTTCGCGCTGGCGAACGTGCCCCCGGCGTCCCGCCGGGTTCCCACGCCGGAACCCGGCAAGATGCCGGGGGCACTCTGGCGGCGGGTGCTCAATGCTCATTTCCGTCTCGGCGGCGCAACGAACGCCCAGTGGCTGGCTGAGTTCGTCGCGAGCGATGCGCCGGAGGCGTTGCGCGTCGAAGCTCTCGAACTGCTCGCGCTCTGGCCCAAGCCGCCGGGGCGCGACCGCATCGTCGGCCTGTGGCGTCCGTTACTGCCGCGCGATGGGAGCGTGGCCCGGCGGGCCTTGGAATCGCAGCTTGCGAAAATCGAGGCCGGCAACTCCGTGCTGGTGAAGACGGCGGCGAGCAAGGCGATGACAGAACTCGCCGTGAAGCGAGACGAGATCCTGGCGGTGTCGGTCCAACCGGAGGAGTTGGCGAAAGTTTCCCAAATGCTGGAGAGCGGTTCGGTCGTGGAGAAGCAAACCGCCTTCGCCACCTTGTCCGCTTGGAATGATTCGGGCGCGGCGAAATTGTTAAGCATGTGGCTGGACCAACTCGTCGCGGGAACGGTGGCGAAGGAGCTGCAACTCGATGTGCTCGATGCGGTGCAGAAGAGTCAGAGTCTCGTCACCTCGACTGCTACGAAGGAGAAGCTGGCAACGTTCGAGGCGGCGCGCGACGCAAAAGACGCGCTGGCGAAATGGCGCGAGTGCCTGCACGGCGGCAACGCAGAAGATGGAAAGAAGACCTTCATCGAGCGGCAGGACGCGGCCTGTTTCCGCTGTCACAAGATCAGCGGCGAAGGCGGCGAGGTGGGGCCGGAGTTGACGGGCGTGGGGCAAAAGCAGACGCGCGAATATCTTCTGGAATCCATGCTCTACCCGAACAAGACCATCGCGCCGGGCTTCGAGACGGTGATTGTCTCGCTCAAAAACGGCACGAGCTACGCGGGACTGGTCAAGGCCGAGAACGCCACCGAACTCATCATCAATTCCCCCGAGGATGGCTTGATCACGGTGAAGAAGGCGGACATCGCCGCGCGCGACCGGGGGCTTTCCGCCATGCCGGAGGAGATGGGGAATATTCTTTCCAAGACCGACTTGCGGAATCTGGTCGAGTTTCTTTCGACACTGAAATGACACGGTCGCGCCCGTGGCTGTCACGTCGGGGCTGAGGAGGACGTTTGGCGCAGATAACTTGGAGCCTACCCGAGTAACTCCCAGTGCGGTTCAGAGCGCGGGCGTCTCGCCCGCGAGTTTGAAAGACTATCGCCGCGTGCCGCGCGGACGAGACGTCCGCGCTCCGAGTTGTTCGGACGGCTCCAGCCCCACCCCGGTAATCGCGCGGGCGGGCTAGGTATTTTATCGGAGGAATCGGCGCGCAATTTCCCCCGTTAAAACTGCTCGCCGCCGGATGGAAGGCTGGCAACCTGCCCCCGGTCGCTCAGTCTCAGAATGAGACGCAGTTGACTCGATATGAACATCAGACCTCATCAGGCCGTTCTCGTCCTCATGGCGTTTCTTTCCCTAGGCTCGGGCGCGGGTGCGGCGGCGCGTAATTGGACGGGCAGCGCCAGTGGCTCTTGGACGAACGCCCTGAACTGGGACATCGGCACTCGTCCGACGAATGGTGATTCAATCGTTTTCCCCGCTGGTCCGGCGCGTTTACTCACGACGAACGTGACCACGGGCGCTTCCAACTTCACGAGCCTGACATTCACAGGTCCGAACTATTTTCTTTTTTCTCCGTCGCTGTTCCTCACCAACGGGCTGACGAACGCTTCGGGCTTCAACACCACCAACACAATTCGCGCTGCGGTGACGGCGCGCACGAATCAGACTTGGTCCGTGGAGTCTCAAACGACGCTGGCCATGTCGAGCAACGTGAACTTCACCAACGTCACGCTGACGGCGGCGGTGGACGGGTTGCTGGATTGGAGCGCAGCGGTCGCGGCCACGACAGGGACACTGAACAAGACCGGGGGCGGCAAACTGCGGCTCGGCAGCGCCGCTTCCGTCGCGCAAGTGAACGTGCAGGCTGGGTCCGTGCAAGTGGACGGCACACTCACGGGCGGGCTGACCATCAGCGCGGGCGGCACGCTGGAAGGTTCCGGGACCGTGCCGCCGTTCAACTGTTCGGGCACGGTCGCGCCCGGTTCGAGTGGTCCGGCTGTGCTGACTGTTTCCAGCAGCAACTCCGTGTTCAATGCCGGTTCGATTTTCTCTGTGCAGTTGAACGGCCTCGCGCCCGGCTCGGGCCACGCGCAGTTGAGGACGCCTGGCCCGTTGAATCTTTCCGGCGCTTCGTTGCAAGTGTTGCCCTTCTTTGATCCTGTTCTCGGCCAGAGTTTCGTCATCATCACGAACA
>JAYVWQ010000543.1:0-2887 GCA_043785945.1 Akkermansia sp. | reverse complement strand
TAGTTCCAGATCAGGTTGTTCGTCTGCTGCACCGAGGGGTCCACGAGCAGCAGGGTGCGCTGAAAATCCTCCAGCAACTGCTTGTCAGAGAGCTTCTTCATGGACTGGGGAATCTCCAGCAGCAGCTTCTGGTAAATGCGACGCGACTCATTGGTATAGCCGCGCGTGTGCAACAGGATGAACGCCTCGCGCAGCTCGACGTGGCGCGACTGGCCGGCATTGATCTGCCGCAGCACCATCACACTGCAAAAAATGAGGAGCAGAAAGAAGAGCAGGATAAACCGGTATTGGCGGAGAAAATGCATGGCTGTCATTACGAGACGGGCGGGCGACGGGCAATGTTCAATTGAGCCATGAGCCGGCAAACACAAATTTTGTTTGTGCGCGGAACGGCGGTTGCGGAACTTGGGCGCATGTCCCGGTTCGGTTTCAATCACTGCTTTGCTTTCGCTCTGCTGCTCGCGGCAACAGTCGTGGTGACGCGGGCCGAGGAAACGAGCGCGCCAGTTACTACCACCAATCCGCCGGTGCGCTTCCTCGGCGGCGGCGTTTTTGAGATTGGCGGCGTGCGGCTGAATAAGAACGAGCGCACCGTGACCTTCGCGGCGACGGTCAATGCCCGCATCGAGACCATCGAGTACGCCGTGGTTCACAAGACCGGCAAGACCCACGAGAGCCTCTTCCGCACGGAGACCCGCCCGCTCGACATTCAAGTCGCGCTCCTCCTGCTCGGCTTGAAAGGGTCCATGACCAATGCGTTGGGCGCGGATGGCAAGGGGGTGCCGGTCGGCGAAAAAATCTGGATCGAAGTCGGCTGGACCAATCAGGGCGCGCGCGGCCGCTGCCCGCTGGAAGACCTCGTCTTCAACCGCGCATCAAAAGCCGCGCTGGCGCGGGGCGAGTGGATTTACAACGGCTCAAATTTTTCCGAAGGCTCCTTCACCGCGCAGCGCGACGGCTCGATTGTCTCGATCCACAGCGACGCGGATGCGCTGATCAACAACCCGCGCCCCGGTCGCGAGAATGATGATCTTTACGAACCCTTCACCACGAAGCTGCCGCCCGTGGGCACGCCGGTGGAAATCATCTTTCGCCTCACTCCACCAACCGCGAAACCGTCCGCGCCTTGAACAAACCAATTACCCCTCAGCCTGAGTTGACCATGAAACTGCTCCATGCCTTCCTTGCCCTGCTCTGCGCTGTCGCGCTCACCCACGCCGCTGAGACGCAGCCCGTGCGCCCGCCCGACCTCTCCTTCCGCCACGAAGTCCAGCACGCGTTCGAGAAGGGCAACGACTTCATCCGCTCCACCCAGCACAGCAACGGCTGGTGGTCCACGCCGGATCATCCCAGCGTCACCGCGCTCGCCCTCTCCGCTCTCGTCAGCGAACCGAACGCGCGCCACAAAAATTCCGCCGGCGTGAAGCAGGGCTATGCCTTCGTACTCCGCTGCGCGCAACCCGACGGCGGCATCTACGTGACGAACCTCGCGAACTACAACACCTCCATTGCCATGATGGGCCTGCTGGCCGCGCGCGATCCGAAATACGATGCGGTGGTGCGCCGCGCGCGCTCGTTCGTCGCCGGGATGCAGGCCGACCTGGGCGAGCGCGGGCGCATGGACACGCCGTGGGACGGCGGCATCGGTTACAGCCACGATGCGGGCCGCTCCGACATGAACAACACGCTCACCGCCTTGGAAGCACTGCATTACTCGAAGCACCTCGTGGTGGACAAAACTGCGGAGGGCCAAGACCTCGACTGGGCGGCGGCCATCCGGTTCCTGCAGAATTGCCAGAACCTGCCCGGCGTGAATACGCAGGCTTGGGTCTCCACCGACGCCCAGGATCGCGGTGGCTTCGTCTATGACCCGGACACGAGCAAGGCCGGCGGCACGACTAACGCCAGCGGCCAGGTGGCGCTGCGTTCCTACGGCAGCATCAGCTACGCGGGCCTGCTCAGTTACATCTATGCCGACGTCCAGCAATCTGACCCGCGCGTGCAGGCGGTCATGGACTGGTTGCGCGCCCACTATTCGCTCGAGGAAAATCCGGGCCTGGGTCAGCAAGGCTACTTCTATTACCTGCACTTGATGACCAAGGCGCTGAACGCGGCCGGGGTGGATACGCTGGAAACGCGCGACGGCAAAAAGATTAACTGGCGGCGCGAGGTGGCCATCCGGCTCATCGATCTGCAAAAGGCCGACGGCTCCTGGCAGAACCCGACCGGTCGCTGGTGGGAGAAAGACCCCGCGCTCGTCACGGCTTACGCGGTGCTCACGCTGGAGATTATTTATCGCGGGTTGTAAGCGGGCCGGACGGCCTAAGACTTGTCCTGCTTGGGAACAACTCCGGCCCAATCATGGCTCCACCACCCGCACCCGGAAAAACTCGCCCGGGGCCGACGCGGGATTGGTCCGTGCAGTGGTGCCGCCCGTGGCGATGATTGGGCGGGCGGTGATGTTGGTCCACCTCACGAAGTCCGCCGTGCGCTCAATGTGGTAGCTGCGGCTCGCGACACTGGTGAAGTTCACGGCCACATTGCCCGGCGACGGAACCGTGAGACTCACGCGCAGCGCGGAGTTCGCGTCGAGCGGATTGGTGCCGGCAATCAACTCCTGCGCCTCGGTGTGGCCGTCGCCGTCATCGTCGTCGCTCGTGATGTTCGAGAGCACGAGCGTAAGCGCGCGCTCGCCGGTGTTCGTGCCGCCGTCCGTCCAGCGCACGCGCAACTGGCGCACGGCTTTCGTTTCGTAATCGAGGACATGCGCGGCGAGCAAGCGGTCGCCGCTGATGATGAAGTCCGCGTTGTCCGTGCCGCCCGCGCCCGCGACGAGCGCATAGGCACAGGCCACCCCGGAGATGATGCCGCCGCCGCTCAAGCGCGC
>JAYVWQ010000542.1:0-2864 GCA_043785945.1 Akkermansia sp. | reverse complement strand
TCGTCGAAGGTGTAGATGTGGATGATGTTGGTGTGATTGAGGGAGGCGCTGGCGCGGGCCTCGCGGTAGAAGCCGGCCATGACTTCCTCGTCGGTGGCCATCTCCTTCTTGAGCATCTTCACGGCAACCTCGCGGTTCAGCATCATGTCCCAGGCGCGATAAACGGTGCCCATGCCGCCGCTGGCGATGATGGAGCGCAACTCGAACTGGCGGAACTTCATGGGCATGAAGACGGGATGGCCGCACTTGGTGCATGGCACGCTCTCGAAGGGCTGGAGGTTCGCGGGGATGAAAATTTTATGACGGCAACCGCCGCACTCGACCATTTTCAGGGGTCGGCGGTCGGTACTCTCGGCTTCGCTCACGGGGGAGAAGGTAAGGAGCGGCACGGGGGAGAACAAGCCGATTGCGGAAGCTGACCCATCTCGCCTTTCCTGAACGTGCTGCCAGTTTGCAACTGGCAGTCGGGGCCGCGCGGAGACTGCCGGTTACAAACCGGCAGCACGCTCAATTCATCTTCGCCAGCTCGTCCTTCACCAGCTTCACCAGCGGCTGCACGGTGGCGCGGCTAAAAGAGAATTGACACCCCGCTGCCGTGAAAAGCTCGGGCAGCGGGCGGGAATTGCCGAGGGCCAGGGCGCGCTGGTAATCGGCCAGCGCGGCGGCCTTGTTGCGCTTGGAGTTGGCCCACACCTGCAAGGCGCCGAGCTGCGCGATGCCGTATTCCACGTAGTAGAACGGATAGAGAAAAATGTGGAGCTGACGATGCCAGAGATTGGCGCGCACGGCTTCGTGCCCCGACCAGTCCACCGCGCCGCCGAAGCGGTCCATGAGGGCGAGCCAGGCGGCGCTGCGTTCGGCGCGGGTGTGATCCGGGTGGGTGTAAATCCAGTGCTGAAACGCATCGACCGTGGCAATCCAAGGGAAGACAGCGACGATGCCTTCGAGATGAGTGCGGCGGGCGCGATTCGCCTCAGGCGCGGCGTAGAATTCTTCGAGGAATTCATTGCCCAGCAACTCCATGCTCATGGAGGCGACCTCACAGAATTCAATGGGCGCGCTGCGATAGGCATGCAGCGGCTCCTCGCGCGTGGCCAGCGCATGGAAGGCGTGGCCGGCCTCGTGCAGCATCGTCTCCACATCGCGCTGCAAACCCACGGCGTTCATGAAGATGAAGGGCAGGCGCGACTCGGAGAGCGTGGATTGATACCCGCCCGGCGCCTTGCCCTTGCGGTTGTCGAGGTCGAGCAGGCGGCGCTCCTGCATGGTGCGAAACCCATCGGCCAGCCCGGCGTCGATGTGATCAAAAATGCGCTGGGTGCGCTCGACCATCTGCCCCACGCCCTCGAAGGGCTGGAGCGGCGGACGATTGAGCGGGTCCACAGACAAGTCCCACGGACGCAGCGCGGGGAGCGCGAGTTGCGCGCGGCGCACGGACTGAAGTTCGCGTTGCAGCGGCACCACTTCGCTCTCGATGGCGTCATGGAAGGCCGCGCAATCCTCGGGCGTGTAATCGAAACGACCGCGCAGCTTGAAGGCGTAGTCGCGGTAGTTGGCGAAGCCGGCGTTGCGCGCAATCTGCCCGCGCAGCTTCACCAGTTGATCGAAGATGTCCTCGAACTTCTCGACCTCCTGCAAGCGGCGCTGCGCCACGAGTTCCCAGGTTTCCTGCCGCAGCGCGCGGTCGGGTTCTTCGAGGAAGCGGCCCATCTGCGTGAGGGTTTTCTCCTCGCCACGGAACTGCACGGTGAGCGCGCCAGAAATTTTTTGATACTGCTGGCCCAGCTTGGACTCCTCGGTTTCGAGCGCGACATTCTCCTCGCGGAACAGCTCGACGCGCTGGCGCAGATCGCGGTCGAAGACTTGGTAACGCGCCGGGGGCAACTGCGCGCGGAGGGGCTGCGCAAGGTAGGCCTTTTCGAGCGCGAACTGGCGCGGCTTGATCTGCGGCTCGACGTTTTCGACGAAGTGGAGATAGGCCTTCTCCGCCTCGGCGCTGTCGGTGTGACAGCTCATGGCGATGTAACGCTTCGCGCCTTCTTCATCGAGCGCGGCGGATAGCTCGCTCCAGCCGAGCAACGCCGACTCCAGTTCGGCCACGGACGCCGCGCCGGAAAGTTTTTTCTCCACTGCATCAAAGAGCGGCGCGAGCGCACTCCAGTCGCCGAGATCAATTTGTCCCGGCACCAACTGGCGTGGGGTGTGGACGGGCAGTTCTCCGAACGGCAGCAAATTCATGGTGGAAGTTTTGGGGACAAGCGGGAAAAAGACAAAAGATTTGCGTGGGCGGGTGCGAGCGGAATGCGCGTTGACGCGTTCACCAAGCTGGGCGCACTGTGCGCCCATGTGGCTGAACGCGGACGAGCAATGCATAATTCAGTATCTCAAGTGCTGCGGTGAGGGCGGCGCGTCAGCCCGCGAAGTCGGTCGCAAAGCCTCCTCGAAAGATCGCTGGAAGGAAGACGAGCGCTGGGCCTACGGCCCCCTCTCCGCTCTCAAAGACAAGGGCATGATCGAGACGGACGCGGGCGGCAAATACCGGCTGCCCCCGGAGAAAAACGACAAGCCCTTGGGCCAGCGGTAGTCGTCGTCTTCACGGAACAAACAGTGGCTGTCGGTTGAGTCTTGCAAAGGACGCGAAGAAATCAAAAGCCACCGGATAAAACTTTCCCTCAGGCACATCTCAACCCCGCCCTGACATCCACGACGGTGACGATGGCTTGAGGAGGTAGGGCGTCGCTGTCCTCAGCGCGCCGCACTGCGCCTCGACCGAACGCGCCAGAACGACGGACGCCTCACTCCGGCGCGCTGAGGACAGCGACGCCCTACCAGCGCCCGTGCTGCACCAAGAACCCTTTTCCCGC
>JAYVWQ010000541.1:0-2628 GCA_043785945.1 Akkermansia sp. | reverse complement strand
GGCACTCGCGTCGGCGGCGGATGGTGGTTTCTCCGCGCGAGGCGCGCGAATCAATCACCTTGTCATCCACACATTCGCATTTCGGACACCGCATAGGTTAGCCCACTTCTAATGGTGGAGCCTTCTTCTGGTAGCACCCAAATGTTGTGGGCGTCAATCTTCGGCACGGAAAAACTCGGGGATGGTTGCCGAATGTGAAACCGCAGAGGAATTCCGACGGCGCGCGGCTCTCCAGCGCCACCGCCGATGGAAGCGCCTGTTCGATCTAGGACTGCTCCACCTTTCGGCGGGTGGAGCTGCTGCGGCTCGGGAGAGACGCGCGCCGTCGGCGATGAAATTCCTGCGCTCCGCTGTTCCCAAATTCACCGCTTCCGCTTTAGCCTCGCGCCCATGAAAGCTGTCATCCTCGCGGCCGGCAAAGGCACGCGCATGAAGGAACTCACTGATGAGATTCCCAAACCCATGCTCCGCGTCCAGGGCACGCCCATCCTCGAACACATCGTCCTCGGGCTGAAGTCCGCCGGCGTGCGCGAGGTTTTCATCGTCACCGGCTTCCGCGCCGAGGTGATTGAAGATTATTTCGGCGACGGTGCCCGCTGGGGATTGCGCATCCAATACGGGCGGCAACTGGTGCAGGACGGCACGGGCAAAGCGCCGGAACTGGCCCAAGAATTTGTCGGCGCGGCTCCCTTCATCCTCACCTACGGCGACATCCTCGTTCGGCCCGAAACTTACGCGCAGATGATTCATCGCTACAACGAGGATTACTTCTCCGGCGTGGTCACGGTCACGGGCAGCGAGGACGTGACCAAGGGCGGGCTGTTCTTCTTTGACGAGAAGTTCTGCCTCAAACATCTCGTGGAAAAACCTTCAGCGGCGCAGCTCGAAGAGTTGCGCCGCGAAGGCTGGCTCGAGGAAGGCGAAACGGCTTGGTATAACGCGGGCATTTACATTTTCCGCCCTTCGCTCTTCGAGTGGACGGCGCAGTTGGAGAAATCCCCGCGCGGCGAATACGAACTGACCGACGCCATCACCGCGCTCATCCGCACGCATCATCCGCTGGCCGGCCTGCGCATCGAGGGCCGCTGGGTGGACGTGCGCGATCCCGAGGTGCTGGCCCGGCTGGAGTTGGAAGGCTGACCGGAGCGCGGACGTCTCGTCCGCGTATTTTGCGGCGCGATGTGGGATTCGCGCGGGCGAGACGCCCTCGCTCCGGGATAATCGGCCAGGCTCTCAGCCCTTCGAGGCGTAATAGGCGTCCACCTTGGACGCCACGTCGCGGTAGCCGATGTCCGTCTCGTAGATCTGCTTGAACTGCTCGATGGCTTCCTCGGGCTTGTTCATCTTCTCGTACACGCAGCCCAGTTCGTAGAGCATCTCCTTCTTCTCGTCATCGAAGGCCGGCTTCTCCTTCAGCGCCTCGATGATTTTGCGCGAGGCCAGATCAAACATGCCGCGTTTGGCGAAACATCGGCCCAGATACATCATCGCCACGAGGCGGCGCTGCGGGTTGTTCTGCGCCTTTTGGAATTCCTGGATGGCCTCGCTCACCTTGCCGGCTTGCAAATAAAGCTGGCCCAGCTCGAAGCGGATGAGGAGGTCGGTTGGATACTTCTCCACGCGCTGGCGACATTCATCGAGTTGGAAGATCGTGCGCTGGGCATCGAGTTCCGCCACGCGCTGATCGTAATCCGCCGCGCCCGGGTCCATCTGCGCCTTCTGGTGCTCCAGTTTTTTCATCGTGATGTCCGCGATGATTTTTTCCAGCGAGGAATCCGTGCCGCCCTCGGTGGCCCGGATGCGTTCCAAGTATTGCAGGGCGCGGTCGAAGTCCTTCTTCTGCGCGTACAGCTCGGCAATGTTGCGCAGCACCTTGAGGTTGTTCGGCTCCTGACGCAGGCGCACTTCGTAATCCGTGATCAGGCTCTGCGTGCTGTCCTCGGTCTTGACGATGCGGTTGGCCTGTTCGAGCTGGGTGGCCTCCTCCTTGTTCTTGAGCACGTCGCGGTAGGTGCCGCCGCCCTGGGCCAGCGCCTCGTAGCCGCCTTCGTCCAGCGTCTTGCGCGCGCTCACATTTTTCGAGAGCTGCAAGACTTCCGGATCGTTGGGCCGGAGGCGCAGCATGTCGCTGTAAAGATTCTCCGCCTTCTCCGACTGCTCGGCCTGGGCGTAGGCGTCGCCCAGTTGCAGCGCGAGAGGGCGGTCCTTGGGATTGGCCTTGTAGAGAATTTCCAGCGAGAGAATGGCCGTCTTCAACAGGCCGGTGGCGAGCGCGGCCTCGGCCAGCAGCTTATGTGCGCCGGTGCTGTTCGGGTCGGTGTTGAGGATTTCCTCCGCCGCCTCGATGGCTTCGAGCGGGTTCCGGCGCGCGGAAAGCTGCGCCTTGGCCAGCGCGGGCTGGGAGGTGGCGCCGCCGATCATCTTCTTGAAGAAACCGGTCTGGCTGCTCCCGCTTTTTTTGAACTGCGCCGCGCGCAGCGCCTGCCGCGCATCGAAAAAGCCCGGCTCCATTTTCAAAACGCCGCCGAGGATCGAGATGGCATAATCGAGGTTGTTGCGCTGGATGGCGGTCACAGCCTTCTCATAGAGGTCGCGCTGGGCGCGCGGGATGACGTTCAAAGTTTTTTC
>JAYVWQ010000540.1:0-4531 GCA_043785945.1 Akkermansia sp. | reverse complement strand
AGCGTGCGCCCGAATTTCATCCCCGACTTCGACACGCCGCGCTTCCGGCTCACGCCCAAACATTTCGCCTACGTGAAGATCGCCGAGGGCTGCAATCATCCGTGCAGTTTCTGCATCATTCCGCGGATGCGCGGCGCGCACCGCTCCCGCGTGCAGGCCGACATCGTGCGCGAGGTGCGCCAGCTCGTGGCCGACGGCGTGAAGGAGATCAATTTGATCTCGCAGGACTCGACCTACTACGGCCTCGACCTGCGCCCGAACCACAGCCGCGCCATTTCCTCGCCGGAAAAATTCACCGCCGCCGCCAAGGCGCTGGCCGCCGATGCCACCACGCTCAGCTCGCTGCTGCGCGAGTTGAACACCATCAAAGGCGAGTTCTGGATTCGCCTGCTCTACACGCATCCCGCGCACTGGACCGACGAGCTGATTCAAACCATCGCCGCCTGCTCCAAAGTCGCGCGCTATGTGGACATGCCGTTGCAGCACATCCACGGCAACATGTTGGAGCGGATGCGCCGCGAGACCTCGCAGCAATACATCGTGGATTTGATTGCGAAGATTCGCTCCGGGGTTCCCGGCATCGCCCTGCGCACCACCTTCATCGTCGGCTTTCCCGGCGAGACGGAGGAGTATTTCGAGACGCTGCTGGAGTTCATCCGCGAGACCAAATTTGAGCGGCTCGGTGTGTTCGCCTACTCGAAGGAGGAAGGCACGCGCGCCTCCAAGATGGAGAGCCAGCTGACCGACCGGGTGAAGCAGCGCCGCCGCGAACGCGCCATGTCAGCACAGCACGAAGTCGCGCGCGCCGTGTCCGAATCCTTTGTCGGTCGCACCCTGCGAGTGCTGGTGGAAGGCGAAGCCAGCGCCCGCGAGTTGCAGAAGGCCAACATCAGCTCGTGGGAACACGGCCTGATTCGCGAAGCCGACACCGGCACCGCGCAGCTCAAGGGGCGCTACCTCATCGCGCGCGGCGAAGCGGATGCGCCGGACATCGACGGCCGCATCTACGTGCGCGGTAAGCTGCCCATCGGCGGGTTCGCCAGCGTGCGCGTGGTCGGGCACACTGATTACGATCTGATTGCGGAGCCGGTCTAGTCTTTGCCACCATGCGGCCCATGAACCGAAGGCGCGCGCCAGCATCGAGACCAGTCCGGTTTCAACCCGTAGAAACCATTCGATGAACCTCCCGAACAAACTCACCGTCTCGCGCTTCGTCTTCACGGCGGCCTTTCTCGTGGCCTTCTTCTCACGGTTCGAGACCGTCGCGCTGGTGCTGTTCTGCCTCGGCGGCATCACGGATTTCCTCGACGGTGAAATCGCGCGGCGGCGCAAGCTCATCACGAACTTCGGCATCCTCATGGACCCGCTGGCCGACAAAATCCTCGTCTGCTCCGCCTTCATCGCCTTCGTCGGGCGTCATGAGGAGACGCATGTGGAAGCGTGGATGGTCATCGTCATCGTGGCCCGTGAACTGGCCATCACTGGGCTGCGCCTCCTTGCCGCGTCCAAGAATCAGGTGCTGGCGGCGGAGCGGTTCGGCAAGCACAAGACCATCTCGCAGCTCACCACCATCATCGCGATTCTCGTCCTGCTGGCCTACCCGCAGTGGGGCGCGTTCGGGAAGTTCTTCGCCTTTGAGATTCTGGGCCAGCCGTGGGTGGTTGGTTTCGCGGCCCTCGCAAAATGGCTGACCGTGGCGCTGACCATTTTTTCCGGTGCGATGTATCTGCTGCGCAATCGCGCGGTGTATCTGGACGAGACGTAGCCCTCCGCATGAACCGCGTTGCACTCTTTATTGCGCAGGGTTTTGGCGTCGGGCGCGTGCCAGTGGCTCCGGGAACCTTCGGCACGTTCGTTGGTCTGGCTTGGCTGGCGTTGCTCGTGGCGACGGGCCAGTTCTGGATCTACGTCGCGCTCGCTGTCGTGAGCGTGTTTCTTTCCGTATGGCTTTGTGGTTGGGCGGAAAAAATCCTGCAACAATCGGACCCCGGCTCCGTCGTGCTCGATGAAATCATTGCCATCCCGTTCTGCTTCCTCCCGTGGGTGGCGAGCGAATGGATGCGGCAGGGCGCGCTCCCGCCGGTCTCGTTTTTCTTCACCGGTCGCGCCCTGTGGATGACACTGGCCTTGGTCGCACTCTTTCGCGTGTTCGACATCCGGAAGCCCTGGCCGGTGCGCCAGAGCCAGCATCTGCCGGGCGGCTGGGGCGTCACCGTGGACGACCTGCTCGCCGCCGCCTACGTCGCGCTGCTCAGTTTGTTTTTTGTGCGCTGAATCGCGGCGCAGTCCGCGCTCCGAGTTATGGAATAGGCTCTAAGTTTGAAAACCAAATCATCAAGCCAATGAACGAGAACAAACTTCGCTGGGGCATCCTCGGCACGGCGCAGATTGCGCGCAAAAACTGGAAGGCCATTTTCAACTCCGGCAACGCCACCGTCGTGGCCGTGGCCAGCCGCGACTTGGAAAAGAGCCGCCGCTTCATCGCCGAGTGTCAGGCCGCCGCGCCGATGGATTTGCCGCCGCGCCCGCTGGGCAGCTACGAGGAATTGATCGCCGCCCCGGACGTGGACGCCATCTACATTCCGCTGCCCACCGGACTGCGCAAGGAATGGGTGCTGCGCGCCGCTGCTGCGGGCAAACACATCGTGTGCGAAAAACCGTGCGCGACCAGCGTGGCCGATCTGCGCGAGATGCTTGTCGCCTGCCGGCAGCACCGGGTGCAGTTCATCGACGGCGTGATGTTCATGCACAGCGCGCGCCTGCCGCGTCTGCGCGAGGTGCTGGACGACGACATCAGCATTGGCGACATCAAGCGCATCACCTCCACCTTCAGCTTCTGCGCGCCGCCGGATTTTTTCGCCGGCAACATCCGGGCGAACAGCGCCATGGAGCCGTTCGGCTGCCTCGGCGATCTCGGCTGGTACAACATCCGGCTCGCGCTCTGGGCCATGAACTGGCAATTGCCTTGCCGCGTGACCGGGCGGTTTCTCAGCGAAGCCACGGCTCCGGGTTGTGCCTTGTCCGTGCCGACGGAGTTTTCCGGCGAACTATTTTTCGAGAACGGCGCGTCGTCGGGTTTCTACTGCTCCTTCCTCACCGCGAACGAGCAGCGCGCGACCATCGTGGGCACGAAGGGCTATCTACGCCTGGCTGATTTCGTGGTGCCGTTCACCGGAGAGGAAGTGGCCTTCGAGGTGAACCGCACCGACCTGAACATCCACGGCTGCGACTTTAACATGGACACGCAATGGTGTCGCTACGCCGTGCCGGAGCGCAGCCACAGCCACCCGACCTCGCAGGAGACGAACCTGTACCGCAACGTCACCAATCAGATTCGATCCGGCACCATCAATGCGAGCTGGATGGAAATGGCACTGCAAACTCAGCAAGTGATGGAGGCGTGTTTCGAGTCGGCCCGGCTGGATGGGCGGGCCGTGGACGTGTCCTAAACGGCTTATTCCCGGCGCGAGTCCGGGTCACTTTGCACCCAGCACGAACGCCACCGGCATGGAGTTTCCGAAATTCTGAAAGTCCTTGAAGGTCCAGACAACTTTCTTCTCCGGCGTCACCTCGATGATCTGCGGGTTGTCCGGCCCAGCGTGACAGTTGCCGAAGCGCGTGTTGCCGTTGGGCAACCGCTCGACGCGGGTCACCCAGGCCAGCGTGATGCCGGGCAGATCATTCTGCTCCAGCTTCCAGACAATTTCCTTTTGCGGAGTCACTTCGAGCACGCAATGGCCGTTGCCCCCGCCAATGAGGGTGTTGCCATTCGCGAGCCGCGTCGCGTTGAACAGTGAGTTGCCAAACGCCTCCGGACCGTGGCCGCCCTTGCGCTCCTTGCCGAAGAGCGGGACTTCGTAATCCCAGACAATTTTTCCGGCACCGTCGTATTCGCGCACGAAACCGTCGCTCTCATGGGCCACGAGATAATTCCCGCTGGCCAGCTTGCGCGCGAGTCGCGTGTCGCTGTGGGTGCTGGGATGATTCACCTTCAGTTTAATCTCGTGCTGAACTTTGCCGTCCTGATCCACCTCGATGATGCGGGCGGGACCGGACTCGACGATCATGGTCAGCCCGTTTTCGAGCCGCTGAAACGCATGAACCTCCACGCGCTTGCCCTCGTTGCCGTTGGCTTTGCCCGCGTCGTATTGCCAGACGGGCTTCTTGTCCGGCGTCACTTCCACAATCTTCGTCCAGCCTTGTTGGAAGAGAATGTTGCCGTTCGGCAGCACCCAGGCGTCGTGGATGGCCCCGACTTTCATCTCCCATTCCACCGAGCCATCCGGCGCGATGATGGCGAGTCGGTGCGTGGAATCATCTGCGCCGAGCACGCGCTGCGGCGGACCGGTCTGCGCGGCACGAAGTGAAAGGGCAAGGCCGCCGGCGCAGAGCGCGGACAGGATGAGGGTCTTGGGAAATGGATTGAGCATGGCTTTTTCTACCGACCGCACTGTGGATGAGAAAGTTTGTTCTTCGACGCACGGGGCGCATCTGACAATCACCACCAAATCGCGCGAGGGTAGGAATGAAG
>JAYVWQ010000539.1:0-2937 GCA_043785945.1 Akkermansia sp. | reverse complement strand
AGCATGTCCAACGAGTTGGTAACGCCCAAGATTCTGGTCTGCAACGGAGACTCGACTAAAACCAAAGCCGCCGACTGGGCACAGTTCAATGCGGCCGCGAACGTGAGCTACGAGTTTCTGCTGCCGGGGACCAAGGAGGAGGACGTGGTCTCGAAGACAGTTTTCCGCTGCCCCATCCACGGCCACATCGGGTTGGGCGACGGCAGCGTGCAGCAGGTGCGGCCGGCTGCGCGTCAGTGATTGTAGTTCAGTTGGAAGTCGCCCTGGCTGATGGTGGCGGAGGAGAGATTGGTATCGGCGACGGAGGTCGGGGCGGTGTTGGTGCCGAGGAAGGCGAAGCGCCCGAGGATGTAGTTGGTGCCAATGAAATCAATGGTCAGCCAGGCGTTGGTCACGAGGCTGTTCGTGAGCGTGTTGCTCGCCTGGAATTGATACGGACGCTGGGAGGCCACATCGGTCACGTCGTAGAAGGCTGAGTTTTCGCCCGCCGCCAACGGGTAGGTGGCAGGAAAGTTGGTCGTGATGTCCTGTGCGTAAATTTGAATCCCCCGCGTGAACGAACCGTTGTCAATCGCCAGCACCGAGAATGTCCCGGCGGCGGGGGCAAAGTCACCGATGGTGGTGCCGGCGCCGGTCACGAAGCTCGTGTCGCCAGCGACAGAGCCTGGGTTGGATTTGAACTGGAGCACTCCGATGCGCGCGCCCAGGGAACTGAGACGGAGAGGTTGCCGCAAAGCCTGCTGGACCGTGTTCGAGGCGCTGGCCAGGCGCTGGGCCGCGCTCTGCAAGTCGGTGATGCGTTTGGAAGTGGTGGAGTGAAGGACGGCATTAGAGAGGGCGTTGTCGAGCTGGGCTAGCTTCCTGTTCGCGGAGTCCTTGGTGGCGCTGCGCGGGGCGGGACGCAACTGCTCGCGAACCGCATCCCGCCGCACTTGGAAATCAGTGAGATAATTGGCCGCCGCGTCAGAGAGCAGCGGTGCGTAGCCCGCCGTGGTGTCGAGCAGGTTGTTCAGGTTTTTCAGGATGGTGAGGTCGCCGTTCAGGGATTTGGAAGTTTTGTGATACGCGTCCAACGCCTTGTTCAAAGTTTTCAAGTCGCCGGTGTTCGCGTTGAGGTCGTTGTTCAACTGCGCCGCGATGGGCTGCTGATAGGGGAGAATCGGATCGGCGGCGGCTTGGAAAACCGACACGACTCCCACGAGGAGCGACAGAAAAGCGGAACGAGAAAGCATGTTCATAATTGGCGGGCGCGAGTATGCAGACCGCAAACTCAAATGCAATGGGTGACTCGGCAGGCGGTGCAAATGGAAGTAGCGGCCAAGCGAGACCTGGGCCGGTGGTGATGCGGGTCAGACTTCCAGCCTGACCCACCTGACCGCGCCTTTCACTTCCCCGCCGCGCGGACTTGGTCCTTCTTCTCCTCCAATTCGCCCTGGAGTTTGCGGCGTTCACTGACCAGTTGTTTCTTCACTTGCTCGAACGCCTCGGCGTCGCCCCGGGCCGCCACCTTGCCCAACTCGTCTTTCAGAAAAAGTTCGCGCTCGGCCATCTTGGCCGCATAGACGGAATCGAGTTCCGCGAGCTGCTTCTTCTGTTCGCCGCTCAATTTCACGACCGGGCCTTGCTTGTTCAGGCGTTCCATCGCCAGTTCATATGCGCTTTTCATAAATAAATTGTGGACGAGGTGAGCGTCAGGAGAAAAAGAACGTTGCGGTCCCGCCCGAGTTTCGCCCTCGCCTTCACGCTTCCGTCTTCTTTTTCTTCCACGGCATGTCCGGCACTTGGATGGGCGCGGTCTGGACCGCCGGAGCCTTGGGCTGGGCCATTTTCAACTCGTCCTCCGCTTCGCCGGGCTTGGCGTCAGGCTTGGCCATGTTGCCGCGCCACGAGGCCAGCCGGGACTGGAGGCCGTGATGCTCGGCCGTTTTTTTGTCCCCGGACTTCATGTAGAAGAGCGAGAGGTTGGTGTGAACAAGCTGCTCGTTGGGCTGAAGTTTCTCCGCCTTGTGCCCCTCCGCGATGGCCCGCGCGAAATCGCCCTTCCGGTAATGGCACATGGCCACGGAAAGCTGCGCGTCGAAGTGATCGGGATGCACCGCGAGCATCTGCTCGAACTTGGCGAGCGCCTCGTCGTAGGCCCCCGTCGTGTAGTCGAACATCGCGTCGTCGTATTGATCCTGCATTTCCATGAGGGCGCAGGCTACCGGAGGCGGAGCGGCATGGGAAGCAACGGCTGCGTCACAATGCAAGCGGAAGGCGGAGCGGATCCAGCGAATGAACGGAACCGAGCCGGCCGACCGCCATTCGATCGTCCCATCAGCCAGCTCAGGGCTGGTGTGGTTTGCCCGTTGCACTTCGGGCCGGGCCGGTATATTGCCGCTCGTGTCAGGGCGCATTGTCCCGACTAAAAAAACTTTTTATGAAAATCAAAAACACGCTCGCGGCCCTCGTGCCGTTCCTCGTTCTGCTCGGCTGCTCCAAGAACCCGGCAGAAAATGTCCCGGCCGCCGGGGTCAGTGCCGCCACCAACGCACCAGTCGCCGCGGTGCCCACCGCCGCGACCGAGACGGCCCGCACGTTCGCCTTTGGCCCGGCGGATTCAAGCATCGGCTTCACCGGCTCGAAGGTCACGGGCAGCCACAATGGCGGGTTCAAAACTTTCGCCGGTGAATTCAAGGTGGTGAACGGGCAACTCGCCGGTGCCGGCAACAAGGTGGTGATCAACACGACTTCCTTGTGGAGCGACGCCGACCGTTTGACCGGCCATCTAAAAAGCCCGGATTTTTTTGACGTGGCGAAATTTCCCACCGCCACTTTTGTCACGCTCACGGTCGAGCCGAAGGCCACGAATCATCTCGTCACCGGCAACCTCACGCTGCACGGCGTGACCAAGCAGATTTCCTTCCCGGCGAAGATTGAAATCACGGACGCGGCCGT
>JAYVWQ010000538.1:0-1884 GCA_043785945.1 Akkermansia sp. | reverse complement strand
TCTGCACGGGAATCTTTTTGAACTTCTGGGTGAGCTTCGTGAGCGAATCTTCGACCGCCAGCCGCTCTAGGCTCGACGCGCCGACGAACCCGACACAGTCCGTGTGCTGGTTGATGTAAGCCGCGTCTTCCGGCGTCGCAATCGGTCCGCCGTGCGAGAGAAAGATGATGTCCTTCCGGACTTTCTTCGCGCCATCAATGATGGACTGCGTGCGCTTCACTGCGTCGTCCATCGTGCAGACCGCGCCTTGCACGCCGATGCTGCCGCCGACCGGCGTGCCGACGTGGGCGATGATCGCATCCGCGCCGGCTTGAGCCATCGACTTGGCTTCGTCTGCGGTCGCGACGTAAACGACGGTAAACAAATCCATCTTCCGCGCGAGGGCGACCATCTCAAACTCCTGCTTCACGCTCATGCCCGTCTCTTCGAGCACCCGGCGGAAAAGTCCGTCCACGATGGTGTGCGTCGGGAAGTTGTTCACGCCGCTGAAGCCCATGTCCTTCACCTGAAGCAGCCAGTGCCACATGCGACGACGCGGGTCGGTGGCGTGAACGCCGCAAATCACCGGAATCTCCTCCACAACCGGCAACACCTCATGTTCGCCGATCTCCATCGCGATCGCGTTGGCGTCGCCGTAGGCCATCAGGCCGCAGGTCGAGCCGCGGCCCGCCATGCGGAACCGTCCCGAGTTGTAGATGATGATCAGATCGGCCCCGCCTTTCTCGATGAACTTGGCGCTGATGCCGGTGCCAGCGCCGGCCGCGATGATGGGTTGGCCTTTCTTGAGAGTGGCGCGAAGGCGTTCAACGACTTCCTTGCGGGTGTAGGGATTTCCTTTTCCAGTCCAGGGATTCGGCATAGGCAAAATAATTTGGTTTAAGCTGAGCGAAAGCTTGAGGTCTCCTTCCGGCAAAATCAACCGTGAAGAATCATCCCCGGGGGTCGCCTTGCCCTACTCCGCCCCGGCCGGGAACAAAGTCGGAAAATAATGCGCGGCGGCCTTGGCCGGAAAACCGAGCCGGATGGGACCTTTGGCCGAGCGCGACAAAACCAATTCCTCACCCAACAACGTTCGCGTGATCGTTTGGGCCGTGCGGGCGGAAACGCCGACGATGCGGGCGACGTCGCCGCGGGCGATCTCGCCGCGCAGAAAAATCTCTCGCAACACCAAACCGGCGCCCGACGGCAGTTCCGCCGCCGACTCGCGCCGCTCGGCGTAGCCCACAATTCGCCTTTGCATCCCCACCAGGTCCAGCAACTCGCGCATGAAATTGAGCTGATCCACGGCCGTTGTCAGCGTGAACTCGCAGAACCCGCCCAATCGCCTCTCCGAGAGACAACCGCGCCCGCCAAAGTCGTTCAGACGCCATTCATCCGCCATGGCCAGCATGGATTTGTAATCCCGGTGATGACAGGCAAAGCCACGTGACAACGTCCAAAGGCCATCCGATGAGGCATCGGCGAGTTGCAGCCAGGCCTGCGTGAAGAGCCGGGTCACACGACCGTTGCCGTCCAGGAACGGGTGAATCCACGCCAGCCGATGATGCGCGGCTGCGGCCGCCACGAGGCCTTGCGGCGTCGGTTGCACCAGCGGCCCGTAAAAATCCGCGAACCGGCGGAGAAACTTTCCCAGGTGCTCATGCGCCGGGGGCGCGTGGATACCGACGGTCACAGGCGTGGTGCGCAATCCGCCCGGCTCGACTGTGTGTTGTCTCCCTTTGGCGTCCTCCACCCGACGCAATTCCTCCGGCAGCCGCAAGTAAAACTCGCGATGCACGCCGCACAGGAATTCCTCGCCACAAATCTGCGCGCCCGTCAGCCCGGACACCACCGACTCCATCCAGCGCTGGGTTTCCACGTGCGCCCAATGGAGTTGTTGCAAGC
>JAYVWQ010000537.1:0-2968 GCA_043785945.1 Akkermansia sp. | reverse complement strand
CGCGCCATTACGGTGCGGGTGTCCAGTTGCGCCCTATCCAAATACTGCCGCAGGGCTACTCGTCGCAGCGCGGCGAGTTCTACCAGCGTTGCTGCCCCCTTAGCGGAAGCCGAGCAGATGACCGCCGTGCCAGGTGATGAAGGCCAGCACCCAGGCCAGCGCGGTCATGTAGAGCCATTGGAAGACGGGCCATTTCCAGCCGTTGGTCTCGCGGCGCACCACGGCGATGGTGCTGACGCATTGCAGGGCGAAGACGTAGAAGACCATGAGCGTGATTCCGAGCAGCGGCGTGTAAAGGCGCGAGCCGTCGGGGCGGGTTTGTTCGCCCAACATTTTCGCGAGACTGGCGGTGCCGGCCTCGTCTTTCTGCACCTCGCCGACGTTATAGACGGTGGACATGGTGCTGACGAAAACCTCGCGCGCGGCGAAGGAGCCGATGATGCCGATGCCCATCTTCCAATCAAAGCCGAGCGGCGCGATGAACGGTTCGATGGCGCGACCCATCATGCCGGCGTAGCTGTGGCGCAACTGCTCGCCTGCTGCGTCGCTTTTCAGCGTGCTCCCGGCATCCTGCCGGGTCGGGACTTGGGCAGTCTGAGCTGCGCCTGCTTGCACCACGACGGTACCCGGCGGGATACCGGGGGCACGTTCATGTTTCGGATACGTCGCCAGAAACCACAGCACGATGTTGATGCCGAGGATGACCGTGCCGGCGCGGCGCAAGAACAGTTTGGAGCGGTCCCACATGTGGCGCAGCACCACGGTGGGCACGGGCTGCTTGTAGGGCGGCAGTTCCATGATGAGCATGGGCGTCGGCCCCTTGAGCAGCGTCTTCTTGAAGAGCCACGCCATGAGCAGCGCCACCACGATGCCGAGCAGATACATGGCGAGCATGGTCAGGCCGGGCAGGCCGAGAAAGCCGAAGAGCTTGGTCTGCGGAATGCACGCCGCGATTAGCACGGTGTAAACCGGCAACCGCGCCGAGCAGCTCATCAGCGGCGCGACGAGGATGGTCACGAGCCGGTCCTTGGGCGACTCGATGGTGCGCGTGGCCATGATGCCGGGAATGGCGCACGCGAACGAGCTGAGCATGGGAATGAAACTCTTGCCGTGCAGCCCGACCTTGCTCATCAGCCGGTCCATCAGGAAGGCCGCGCGTGCCATGTAGCCCGTGTCTTCCAGAATCGCTATGAAGAGAAACAGGAGCAGAATCTGCGGCAGGAAAACGATGACGGCCCCGACGCCTTTGATCACGCCGCTGACGAGCAGGGCGTTCAAATCACCGGGTGGCATGGAGGAGCCGACCCAGTTGCCAAAGCCGTCCACCACGGCGAGGAGAAAATCCATCGGCACCTTGGCAAAAGTGAAAATGCTCTGGAACAGCAGTGTCATGATGCCGACAAAAATCAGCACGCCCCAGACGCGATGCGTGAG
This sequence comes from Akkermansia sp., assembly GCA_043785945.1. GTDB lineage: Bacteria > Verrucomicrobiota > Verrucomicrobiia > Limisphaerales > SIBH01 > JANNGC01. Next base: position 1,534 of record JAYVWQ010000537.1, on the reverse strand, counting down.
CACGCGGTCGAGCTGGTCGCTGAAATTTTCCCGGTCGTTCTGCGTCTCCGTCGTGACGGCTTCCTGAATGGCGGAGATGCGCGCGTATCGCGCTTCGATGGCCACGCTGCGCCAGTCCACCGGGGCGTGGGCCGGGCTGAGTGGCGCGGGCGTCTCGCCTGCGACTTGTCCAGTGGGCGTCCCGCCTGCCGTTTTGACAGGCGGGACGGCTGCCCCACTAAGGCGAGCCGTGCCTTGCTCCAATCGCGCGCGCGCCGCCGCCACCGCCTCGCGCACGGTCGGCGGATAATGCGCGCCGCTGGAGACAAGAAATTTTTCATCGCTCAGGATGAGCAGCGCCTCCGCCATTGCTTGGAAATGCGTTTCGGGAAAAGTGCTTTCGAGCAGCGTGACGAGCGCCTCGGCTTCCCGGCCAAACCCTTCCGGCAGTTCAGCAAACAGCCGGGGCGTCACCGCGCCGGGTGCCGTCGCCAGCGTCGCCATGATTTTCTGGCGTAACGCCGGCACGCCCTCACCCTTGCTCGCGACCAGCGGCAGCACTGGCACGCCCAGCGCCTTGCTCAAGGCGGCGACATCAATCTCGTGCCCGTTCTCGCGCGCGACATCGACCATGTTCAGCGCGAGCAGGGTGGGATAGCCCAGTTCGATGACCTGGGTGGCGAAGTAGAGATTGCGCTGGAGGTTCGAGCCATCGACCACGATTACGACCAACTCAGGCGGCGGCACTTCGGTGATGCGATGGAACAGAACGTCGCGTGCGATCTGTTCATCCAATGACTGTGGACTGAGTGAATAGGTGCCGGGCAGGTCGAGCACCCTGACCGCCGAGTCGGCTGGCGTGCCGAGCAAGCGGCCTTCCTTCCGCTCGACGGTCACGCCGGGATAATTGCCCACCTTGCCGCGCAATCCGGTCAGCGCATTGAAGAGCGTGGTCTTGCCGCAATTCGGATTGCCAGTGAGGACGACGTGACGGGTGGCGGACATTTTAGGAATGACGAATGACGAATAACAAATGACGAGGGGAGAAATCCGAATGACGAATAACAAATGACGAATCAGCGTGTCGGATCGGAGCGCGTGTTTTGAATTTCAGATTTGGAAATTCTTTCGTCATTCGATATTCGGAATTCGTCATTTCCGCGTGACAAGGATTTGCTCCGCCTCGTGCTTCCGCAGCGACAGGTTGTAGCCGCGCACCTTGATTTCCACCGGGTCGCCGAGCGGTGCGAAACGGACCAACTCCACCGTGGTGCCGACGAGCAGACCCATCTCGAGGATGCGCCCGCGATTTTCCGCCGGGATTTTTATCTCGGTGACGGTGGCGCGCTGGCCGACTTCGAGGGAAGTCAGAGTTTGGGAGGAGGCGGACATTTCAGGCGGCGAGGCGTTCCGGCGGTTCGGGTTTGATGCGCTCGACCCAGATCAAACCGGCCAGTTGCGAACTCAGGCCGAGGCGCGCGTTGCACACCTGACAGATGAGATTGGAATTGCGGCTCAGAAGTTTGACCCGCTGCTCCTCGCAAAAGCCCAACTC
>JAYVWQ010000536.1:0-2932 GCA_043785945.1 Akkermansia sp. | reverse complement strand
TGGCCGATATTTTCCATCACCCTGCCCCGCCAAGCTACTTCGCCAACTGCGTGCGCAGCTTGATCGCAATATCGACCAGCGCGCGGCCGGGCGCGGAGTCAGGGCTCGTGACGACGATGGGCTGGCCGGCGTCGCCGCCTTCGCGAATCTCCATGAAGATCGGAACCTCGCCGAGGAAGGGCGCGTTCTGCCGCACGGCTTCTGCTTTGCCGCCGCCGTGACCAAACAGCTCGATGCGGTCGCCGGTGGGCGTCGTGTAGTAGCTCATGTTCTCCACGATGCCGAGGATGGGCACGTTGACCTTGTTGAACATGCCGATGCCCTTGCGCACCACGCCGAGCGAGGCTTCCTGCGGCGTGGTGATGATGACGCCGCCGTCGAGCGGGACGGTCTGGCAGAGGGAAAGTTGCGCGTCGCCGGTGCCGGGCGGGAGATCGACGAGGAGATAATCCAGTTCACCCCAGTCCACCGAATGAACGAACTGCTGGATCGTCTTCATGATCATCGGGCCACGCCAGATGACGGGCTGATCGCTGTCGAGCAGAAAGCCCATGCTCATGAGCTTCACGCCGTAATTCTGCGGCGGAACGAGCTTCTCGTCCGCGCTGATTGTCGGGCGCTTGTTGATGCCCATCATCAGCGGAATGCTCGGGCCGTAGATGTCGCAGTCGAGCAGGCCAACGCGTTCGCCGAGATGCTGGAGCGCGCAGGCGAGATTCACCGAGCAGGTGGATTTGCCCACGCCGCCCTTGCCGCTGGCGATGGCGACGATGCGTTTGATGCCAGGAACTTTGTTCGGTGCCGCCATGCCGCCGGGAGCCGGCGTGCCAGGGGCGGAAGGCGCCGGCTGGTTCACCTGCACGGAAACCAACTGCACGCCCTCGAGTCCGCGGAGCACGCGCTCGGAGTCGGCTTTGATCTGCTGGGCGGCCTCCGCGTTGGGCGAGGTAAGCTGGATGGTCACGCTGACCGCGCCGTTGTTCGCCGCGACCTGCTTGACGATGCCGAAAGAAACGATGTCGCGCGAGTAGCCGGGGTATTTGACGGCCTTGAGCGCGTCGTGAATGGATTGTTCGTTGAGCATGGTTAAATTAATTGCGTGGCAAAATTTTAAGGCCAGTCGTCGCCGTGCTGATACTGGGTGAAGTCCGACCGGCGAAACTGAGCGATGAAATCGGAGACGAATTCGTCCTGTGGTTTCTGGGCCAGCACCACACGGAGCAACTTGAGTGTCGCCGGCGGTTGTCCTTGTTTTGCGTTGTGGATGAATCCGAAATCACGCGTGAAACACAGGTCGAAATTCTCCCCGGCAAACTTGTAGAGCCGCCCATTGTCCAGTCCCTGCATCTTCAACGTATGCACCGATTCGGCGGCGTAGCCCTCGATTCGCAACGCCGCGACAAGTTTTCGGGGCAGGTTCTCGTCCAGCAGGATTCTCACGCCGGTTGCAGCTCTTTGGCGTGCGCCAGTTCCGCCAGCGCGCCGCGCACCGATTCCTCGGTCAGGCTCGGATACGCATCCACGATGTCGGCCACGGACAGCCCGGCGGCGAGCGATTCCAAGATGAGCGCCACGGAAATGCGCGTGCCTCGCACGCGTGGGCTGCCGCCCAGATGCTCGGCATCCGCCACAATCCATTTCTTCATGGGCTGAGTTTGCTTCGCCCCGCGATTCAGGTCAATGCGCCGCCTTGGCTTTGAGTTTTCGCTCAACGGCCCGCGTACGCAGGTCAGTCTGGAATTGACGCGGAATTCCGTAAAGGTAGTGTCCAGCGACCCTGCGGAATGGCTTTGGAAAAATGAAAACAAAACATTTCAAACTGTTTGCCGCGCTCGCAACAATCATCTCGTTGTGTGCTGCTCCTGCCGCATCAGCTCAGGCAACCAACAAACCGAACTCAAGATTTGTTGAATTGTCGGTTGGCAAGGGCGAATTGGTTGCGTTTGATACAGCAAATTTTTCCCTGCGCGTAGAAGGTGCGGAGTCCAAGCCGTTTCTGCGTACGATGTATTCGGCAATCACTGAGGCGGATGCAAAAGCATTGTTGGAAGTGCAAGAGTTTTATGCTTTCACGATGCAATTTCGAGGCGTGGACCGCGCCATATTTCACACGAACATTTTTGTCGATTGGAGCGACTTCAGGAGGCAATTTGAAACGCTAACCGGCAAAGAGGTTGATGCTCAGCTCATTTACGCAGTTCCAATGGATAAAGACATCTTTCGCGAACCGCTTGACCGAGTGTGGCGTAATCAAAGTTCTTTCAAGTTGCGTCTCACGGAGCGGTTGGAAGTCCTTGATGAGATGAAAGATTACAATTCTGCGCTGAACACTGCATTGTATGTCCACGCACAATGGTTGCTCGCTATTGTTCGGTTCGGAACAGCAAACGAACGGCGTCAGTTTTACGAACGCGAGTCCAATCGACTTGAAAAAATTGGTTCGGTCGACGCCGATGATTACAAAAAAATATATTTTGAAAGCGCAAAAGTTGGCGAGGAGCGTGAGAAGCAAATGCTTGATCAGCAAATAGTGCAACAAAGCGAGTCTTGGCAAAAATTCCATGGCGCAAAGTCTAAAATAGAGAAGCGAGGATTTAAAGTAAGCACAAACTACCCGATGCTGCCTTCAATCAATCTTGCAGAGGCCACAACAGAGCAGCGAGTGGTCAAGTGGCAGAAGGAACAAGCCGACAAAGGGAGCGCATACGCTCAATCAACTCTTGGGCGTCGCTACCTAAAAGGCGATGGAGTTCCGAAAGATCGAAAGCTGGCTGTGGAATATCTGGAGAAGGCCGCTGCTCAAGGTGACGGAGATGCAAAACAGACACTTGAGGGTGGGCTTCACCCGGTTTGATGGACACCTTGGAGAGGCGGGGCGCATGGGTGTGGTTTAGTTGAGTTGGAGTTCGAAGTCCACAGGTGACCTGGAGCC
>JAYVWQ010000535.1:0-3489 GCA_043785945.1 Akkermansia sp. | reverse complement strand
TATCCGGTCTCGGGCGGTTTCCTCGTGGTGGACAAGGTCAACAATCAGTTGCGCCGCATCAACAGCGGAGCCCCGCAACCGCCCATCGCCAATCCGGTCATCGGCACCGTGGAGTTGGTCCGGAACAGTGGCGGCGTTTTGTCCGCGCATCTGACCCCCATCATCTCGTCTGTGTTTAACAACGAGGTGGTGATTGGCATTCTTGGCGAGTCGGGCACGCAGACTTATTACACCCTCGGTGTCACGCCGCCCAGTCCGCTGGAAGACGCCATTCCCCAGCCCGGTCCCGGCTCCGGCCAGACGCCGCCGCCCTTTCGCGAAGGGCAGGGAGGCTTGCCCCAAACGCTGACGCCGCCCCAGCCGGACATGACAATCAAGGCCATCGGCACGTCGGATGGGCGGCGCTCCAGCGAGACCGTGTCCGCGCGCTTCCTCTTCAAGACCGGCAATCCCTCCATTATTGGGGACAACGCCGCGTCCTTCAAACTGGACGGGGTGACCATTGGGGCGGAGTTGTGGTACACATGGGACGGCTCGGAGCCGACTAATTCCCCGCTGGCTAATCCGTCCGTGCTCGGTCCGGTGCTCGCCGGAGATTTCATCTCTTTTAACCTCGGGACCAACAACCGCACTTTCAAGGTCCGGGCCTACAAGCCCAACTTCAAGCCCAGCGAGTTGATCACCAAGATGTTCTCGCCCTCGAACTTCCTCGCCAACTCGTTGAGCTTCGGCTTCGCCACGGGCGAGGCCTCGAGTGATTTTGTGGCGGCGGCGGGGCAGCGGTTTTACGCGCCCATCACCTTGAGTCTGCTGGCCGCCCAGCCGATCTATTCGCTCCAGTTCAACGTGGTGGCCACCAACCTCACGGGTCCGTCGGTGGATGCGAACGGCTTGGCCTTTCAATCCATGCTCATGCGGCCCATCCCCGGCAGCAAGCCGCCGGTCTATGAGCCGATCCCGCCGGCCTTTTATTCGATCCGCACGGAGACCACCAACATCATGGGCACCAACTTCTTCATCACCAATTCCATCTTGAACAGCCTGGTGGTGCCCAACCCGGCCTTGAACCTTTTGGGCGTGGGCTGGCTGGAGCGATACACCCGCACCAATCTTTACGACTCGTTGGCGCAGGACTTGGTCAAGTACTCCCAGGCGCACGACCAGCTTTTCGTGAGCAGTGGCAACAAGGTCATCGTCGGTGGCTACTCGTTCGTGGTGCCGGCCAGCGCGGTCAACGGTTCTACCTATCGCATCAAACTAGACCGCGCCTCCGCCACCTCCGACGGCATCAGCAAGGATGTCTTCATCGACGTGCCGACCCGTGGATCGAGCAACGCCGGGACCATCAATGGGGAGAAAACTGTCACCGTGGCCAGCCGGCATTATCTGGTGGGCGATGTCGCGCCCTTCCGCTGGTTCAACGCCGGCGACTTCGGCAACACCAACCTGCTCAATAACGACGTGCTCCAAGTCTTCCAGTCCGCCAGCTACGGGTTGAACTTGCCGCCGCCCGGCAGCGACTTCTTCGACGCGATGGATGCCTCCGATGGTTCGATCAGCGATAACTTCACCGGCAACATTGATAGCATTCAACAAGGCGACGGACAGTTGAACATCGACGACATCTACGTAGTCTTTCGCCGCTCGGTGGACCCCTCATTGAAATGGTTCGAGCGCTTCTGGCAGAACGGTACCCGCCAGGCGGTCGAGGTGCCCAATCAAGCCCCGCCCAGCGCGTCTGCGCCGAGTGCCAAGAAAAAATCCTCCCTCGCTCCCACCAGCACGCCCACCGTGGCGGTCTCGGCGGACGACCTCGTGGCGGTCGCCGGCACGACGGTGCAGGTGCCCGTCCGGGTTCACATCACCGGCGGTCTGCCCATTCGCATCGCCCTGCTCAACGTCACCCTCGAGCCGCTCGACGGTGCGCCTGCGCTCACGCAGTCCATCGACCTCGTGCCGGCGGCTGGATTGGGTGCGCCCGGTCTGCGCTCCTCCGACGGCCTGGGCAATGTCAGCGTCGCGTGGTTGAACAACGCCGCCGCCGGAGTCTCCGGGGACGCGGTGCTCGCCACCCTCACCGTGGTCGTGCCCGCCTCGGCCGGACCGACGGCGGCCTACCGCGTTCACATCAATCATTTCTCCTGCTCCGAAAACGGCCTCGCGCTCTTCCGCACCCATCTGCGTGATGGCGTGGTGACGCTCGCAGCGCGCAATGCTTCGAGCTGGAACGACACCATTCCTGACCTCTGGCGGTTGCGCTTCTTCGGGTCCGCCTCCAGTCCGCTCTCGGCGGCGGGCAACGACCCTGATCAGGACGGCGTCAGCAATCTCGCCGAGTGCCGCGGCGGAACGCATCCGATGGATGCCACCTCGGCCCTGCGTCTCTCGGCCCAGCCGAGCGCGGGCGGTCTCAAGTTCTCGTTCCCCACCGGCCAGGGTCACACCTACGTGATTGAGGCGGCCACGGATTTGACCGGTCCCTGGACGGCCATCTCGACGAACACCGGTGACGGGATTCCGCGCGAGTTCACGGAGACGTCGGGAGCGCGGCGCTTCTACCGCGTGAAGGCGCAATGACGGGCGCAATGATTTCGGTCGAGCCCGGAAGCTAATCAGAAGGGGAACGGCTCAAACGAACACAGGGGCTGGCTTCGGCCAGCCCCTGACGTTTTTAGAACGAGAAGATTTTTCACCACGGATGGACACGGATTAACGCGGATGGGCGGCCAGGATGGCCGCGCTCCGGGGCGCGGGCGTCGCGCCCGCCGGAGTGCCCCCACCGCTTATCGGATGTCCAACTGCTGCGTGATGCTGAACTTCTCGATGCGCTTGCGGAGCGTGGCGCGGGTGATGCCGAGCAGCTTGGCCGCCTGCACCTGGTTACCCTTGGTCTCCTTGAGCGCGTGAATGACCATCTCGCGCTCGACGAAGGGAATGACCTTGAGCTTGGGATCGCGGCGCGCGAGTTGGAACAAACTTTGGGCAATGGCCGCCACGTCGCCGTTGCCCTCGGGCGTTGGTGAGGAGGGGGTGGAGGGCTGAGAGTTGGGAGTTGAGACTTGAGCGGCGGTGGAACGGGTCATCTCGGCCGGCAGATCGCCGGACAAAATCGCGTCGCCTTTCGCCACCACCAGCGCGCGCTGCACCACATTTTCCAGTTCGCGCACATTGCCCGGCCACTCGTGGGCGACGAGCAGCCGCAGGGCCTCGGACGTCACGCCCCGGACCGGCTGCTTGCTCTTCTGCGCGATCTTTTGCAGGAAGTAATCGACGAGCAGGGGCACGTCCGCGCGCCGCTCGCGCAGCGGTGGCACATGGATGCGGACGACGTTCAGGCGGTAGAACAAATCCTCGCGGAATTGTTTCTCGGCCACGGCCTGCTCCAGCGGTTTGTTCGTGGCGGCAATGATGCGCACATCGACCTTCACCACCTGGTTGCCGCCGACGCGTTCGAAGGTGCCGTTCTGCAACACGCGCAAAATCTTCGTC
>JAYVWQ010000534.1:0-3187 GCA_043785945.1 Akkermansia sp. | reverse complement strand
GGGAAATCTTTTCCGGTCCACATCCGCGCCTTCGCCGAGGTCGTGGCGGAAATGGGCCATGTGACTCTGGCGAAGATTGACATTGAAGGGGCGGAGTTTGACCTGCTGCGGCACACGCCCGCCGCCGCGTGGGAAAAAGTTTCGGCCATTGCCCTGGAACTGCACGACGACCCGGCCGGAGAGATGAGCCAGGGGCAATTTCTGGAGCGGATGAAAGCGCTGGGCTTCCGTCTCGAGGAGGAGAGTGTGTGCTCGTATTTCCTGAGCCGCCCCTGAACACCGCATGGTCATCGCCCTACTGACCACGGACAACCGCCAGGACGCGCACCAGTATGGGGAGGGTGCGCCGCGGTTTGGCACGGCCCCGGAGGCTTTGCTGCAAGGGTTCGCCGCACTGCCGGAGGTGCGCGTGCATGTGGTTTCGTGCACGCAGCAACCCATGCGTTCGCCGGAGAAGCTGGCCGGCAACATCTGGTTTCACAGCCTGCATGTGCCGAAGCTGGGCTGGCTGCGCACTGGTTATCAGGGCTGCATCCGCGCGGTGCGCCGGAAACTGCGGGAGCTTCAGCCGGACATCGTGCATGGCCAGGGTACTGAACGTGACTGTGCGCTCAGCGCCATCTTCTCGGGCTTCCCCAACGTGCTGACCTTGCACGGCAACATGCGGCTGATCGCGGCGGTGAACCGGGCGCGGCCCTTGAGCTACCAGTGGCTGGCCGCGCGACTGGAGCAGTGGACCGTGCCGCGAGCGGAGGGGGTGGTCTGCATCACGCGTTACACGGAGCGAGCCGTGGCCGGCCTGGCCCGGCGCACCTGGGTGCTGCCCAATGCGGTGGACGCCTCGTTCTTCGACATCGCCCGTTCGCCGGCCGAGGCCAGGACGCTGTTGTGCGTCGGCCACATCACCTCGCGCAAAAATCAAAACCGTTTCATCAAGGCGCTCGATCCGCTGGCCGCAGGATCGAAGTTCAATGCGTTGTTCCTCGGCGCGGCGGCGGCGCAGGATGAGTATGCGGAGAAGTTTTTTCACCTGTTGCAGACGCGCCCGTGGTGTCGCCACGGCGGGATGGCCAGTCGCGCGGAGTTGAAGCAGCATCTCGCTGCGGCCACCGCGCTGGTGCTGCCTTCGCTGGAGGATAATTGCCCGATGGTGGTGCTGGAGGCGATGGCGGCGGGTGTGCCGGTGGCGGCGGCGCGCGTGGGCGGCGTGCCGGAGCTGCTGGAGGAGGGGCGCTCCGGTGTGCTGTTTGATCCGCTGGAGGAGGCGTCCATGACGGACGCGGTGCGGCGGTTGCTCGAAGAACCCGGTCTGAGCGCACGACTCGCAGCCGAGGGGAAGCGCGAGGCGCTGGCCCGGTTTCATCCCGAACGCATCGCCCGGGGACACGTCGAGATTTACGCCGAGGTGTTGAGGAGTCGCGCGTAGAGCGCGCGGAATTTTTCCGCGACCTCCGCCCAGGATGGGGGGAGCGGCGGAGGGGGAAGTTGTGGGGCCTGATCGTAGAATTTTTTGAGCACGTCGGCCGTTCGATCCGTGTTCGCCTGGACCGGGCAATAGCTGGCGGCCGCACCAAAAGTCGTCCTGGCCCAAGGCAGGTCGCTCAAGAGCAAGGGGCAGGCGCAGGCCGCCGCTTCCAGGGCGGAGAGGCTCAGGCTTTCCATCGTGCTCAACAGAACGAAGCCGCGCGCCGCGCGATAAATCTCCGCCAAACGCCTGCGATCCTGGACCGGACCCTCGAAGCGAACCCAGCGTGGATGGGTCCGGGCGATTTGCTCAAACTGCGCGGCGTAGGGATCGCCACTGGCATAAGCCTTGCCGATGATCCAAGTCGGGGTTTGGGCCGACACGGCGGCCTGCGCGAGCTCCAAAACCCGTTTGCGCGGCGTGATGGTGGCGGTGCAAATCAGCCACGGGCCGCGCGGGCGCGGCTCGGTGCGCAGGAAAACTTCCTCGACGCCGTTGGGCACGACATGGGTTTTTTCCGGCGGCGCATGGAACATCTCCCGCATCAATTGCGCCTCCCACCCGGTCAGCGCGACCACGGCGTCGGCCTTCGCGAAGGCGTCCCAGGCCATTCTCAGGGTGAAGGATCGCGGCAGGAGACGGCGCACGCTTTCCACGAGAGTTTTCTGCGCCAGCCGCAGCGACCGGGGACGCGATCCCATTTCAGTGAGCAAATCGGCGATGACTACTTTCATGCCTTTCTGCTGCGCGAGTTGCACGTACGTGCCGGTGGGTCGGCCGAAGTAGTGGATGAGATCGCCACGCTGGGACTCGTCCCACCAGCGCAGGAATTCCACCTCCACGCCTAGGCTCTGCAAGGCCGCCGCCGTCTGCTCGATTTGAATCTGGAATCCACCGTGCGAGAGAACAAAAGGAGACGAATGGTCAAATAGTACACGCATGATCAAGTATTGGCCCGGGCTGCGGACCGCAATCAAGCTGCACAGGGCGGAAGGACGGGGACAATATTTTTTTTGTGATGCGCGGCGATTTCAGATACGATTCGCCCTTGTGAACACTGCCGCGCTGCGAACCTTGATGATTTATGCCGTGATCCTGCCATTGGCGGTGTTCATCGGCTGGCTGGTGTCTGGGGACATGACTCAGACCTCGTTCGGGATGCTGGCCGGAATCATCTTCGTGTTGCTCATGCCCCTCCTGCTCAAATGGCACTATCAGGTGATGGTGTTCAGTTGGAGCACTTTCATCACCATTTTTTTCCTGCCCGGCCAACCGGCGCTCTGGATGGTGATGGCGGGGCTGAATTTCGGGATCGCCATCCTCAACCGCATCATGTCTAAACGGCAGGCCTTCCTGCCCGCCCCCTCGATCACCATGGCGCTGCTGGCCTTGGCGGCGGTGGTGTTCATCACCGCCCAACTCACAGGCGGGATGGGAATGCGCATCTTGGGCGGAGGCGGGTTGCAGGGCGGCAAAGCCTACTACTATATCCTCGCGTCCATCATCGGGTACTTCGCTTTGGCCAGCCAGCCGATCCGGCCTGACCAGGCAAAGTTTTACATGGCCCTGTTCTTTCTTCCCGGAATCATCGCGGCCGGGAGCAATTTGATCTACTACGCCGGACCCGCCTTCTATTTTCTCTTTTTAATCGTGCCCGTCGGGTTTGCGGCGGTGCAGGCGGCGAGTGACTCAGTGGGGTCTATTTCGAGGCTGGGCGGATTT
>JAYVWQ010000533.1:0-5772 GCA_043785945.1 Akkermansia sp. | reverse complement strand
CGTCGCACCGGCGATTTGTTCCTGCACGACCTGTTCGACATGGGACTGAACTACGCCGAGACGCTCAGGCGCTGGCGCGTTGCCTTCAACGAGCACGGCGCGCAGGTGCGCGCGCTCGGCTTCGACGAACGCTTCGTGCGCAAGTGGAATTACTACTTCTCCTACTGCGAAGCGGCGTTTGCCCTGCGGAACATCAGCGTGGTGCAGGCCGTGTACACGCGCCCGAACAACCAGAAATTAATGAGCCACGGATGAAACACGGAATGAACACGGATAAACGAAAGCGTCCTGACAGGGCGGTGATGACTTGGAGCGCATCTGGCCTCATCCGTGTTTCATCGGTGTTCCATCCGTGGCTAAAATAATCACCATGATAATTTTCTTACGCCTCGCCTTCAGCTTCGTGCTCGTCGCCATGCTCAGTGTCACCACTTGGGCCAGCCTCAAAGTGACGCTCTGGGAAACACCGCGCGCCGTGGCCACGCATCCGTGGTTCATCGCCACGATGTTTGACACTTACTTTGGGTTTCTCATCTTCTACGCATGGGTCGCTTACAAGGAGACCTCGAACCTCGCGCGCGTGCTGTGGCTCATCGCCATTCTCCTCCTCGGCAACATCGCAATGGCGACTTACATGCTGATTCAACTCTTCCGCCTGCCGACGAACGCGCGGATGGAAGACCTGCTGCTCCGCCGCAAATGAACGACGCCGCCGCCAACTCCGCTGAGACCGTCCCGCGTACATCTTTCTGGCGGCGTCGCGTGCGTGATCCGATCATCGCGCAGCTCAGGCAGGGCACGACTCCGGATAAAATTTCCCTGACCATTGCGCTCGGTCTGGCACTGGGCGTGTTCCCGATTCTCGGCAGCACGACGGCCTTGTGCCTCGCCGCCGCTGTCTTGCTGAAGCTCAACCAGCCGGTCATCCATCTAGTGAACTGGCTCATCTACCCGCTGCAACCGCCGCTCATTCTCGTCTTCATCCGCCTTGGCGAGAAACTGGCGGGCGCGCCGCCGGTGCCGTTTTCCATTACGGAAATGCTCCAGCGTTTCAAGGATTCGCCCGCGCAATTCTTCCGCGACTTCGGCCTGACCGCGCTCCACGGCATCGGCGGTTGGCTGCTCGTCGCGCCGTTGGTGGTGGCGATTCTTTACTTCGCGCTGCGGCCTGGGCTGAGAAAAATGGCGAAGGTCCGAATCGGCTGAATCATGCTTCACGAATTCCTCATTCTGCTCGCCGCCGCCCTCGGATTCACCGTGGCGATGATGGTCGTGGTCTATGTCATCAGCCGGCGCATCCACAACGCGGGCATCGTGGACATCGCGTGGTCGGCGGGCTTCGCACCCGTGGCCGGACTCTACGCGCTGCTCGCGCACGGCTACGCGCCGCGTCGCGCGCTCATCGCGACGATGGCGGCGCTGTGGAGTCTGCGGTTGGGCGGCTATCTTTACTTCCGCGTGATGGGCCATCATCCGGTGGAAGATCGCCGCTACCAGCAGCTCCGCACCGAATGGGGCGCGAACGCGAACCGCCGGATGTTCTGGTTCTTCCAACTGCAAGCCGCGCTGCTCGTCGTGCTCTCCGCACCGTTCCTCTTCGCGAGTTTGAATCCTGCGCCGGAAATCAAACTCATTGAGTGGCTTGGAGCCGGCGTCTGGCTCATCGCCGTGGCTGGCGAGAGCCTCGCAGATTTTCAACTCAAGCAGTTCAAGGCCGACCCGGCGAACAAGAGCCGCGTCTGCCAGGCTGGGCTGTGGAATTACTCGCGACACCCGAACTACTTTTTCGAGTGGCTGATTTGGGTGGCGTTCTTTCTTTTCGCGCTCGGCTCGCCGTGGGGCTGGGTGACGGTCTATTGCCCCGCGCTCATGCTGTTCTTCCTGCTCAAAGTCACCGGCATCCCGATGACGGAAGAACTGGCGGTGAAGACCAAAGGCGAGGCGTATCGCGAGTATCAACGAACCACGAGCGTGTTCGTGCCGTGGTTCAAGAAGCCGGCAACGACAGTGACCAAACCAACATGATTGATTTCCTACTGACTCACGACCTGTTGCCTGACTGGCTGCTGCGCATCGGCATCCGCCGCCTGCTGGCGCAGCGGCTGCGCGAGGAGAACAAAGGTTTTGCCGAGGCGCAGCGGGCGCATCTGCTCGCGCTCGTCGAGGAGTTGAAGCGCAGCCCCATCGCCATCGAGACGCGCGCGGCGAACGAACAGCACTACGAAGTGCCCACGCGTTTCTATCAGCTTTGTCTTGGTCCGCGCCTCAAGTACAGCGGTGCGTACTGGCCGGACGGCGTGACCACGCTGGCCGCCGCCGAGGAAGCGATGCTCCGGCTGACTTGCGAGCGCGCGCAGATTGCCGACGGTCAGCATATCCTCGAACTCGGCTGCGGCTGGGGTTCGCTCTCGCTCTGGCTGGCGGAAAATTATCCCGGCGCGAACATCACGGGCGTTTCCAATTCCGCCACGCAGAAGCAGCACATTGATTCGGAAATTCAGAGGCGCGGGCTGAAGAATCTTCGCATCATCACTTGCGACATGAATCAGTTCGACATCGACGAGCGGTTCGACCGCGTGGTCTCCGTCGAGATGTTCGAGCACATGAAGAACTTCGAGCGGCTCCACGCGAACATCAGCCGCTGGCTCAAGCCCGGCGGCCTGCTCTTCGTCCACATCTTCACGCATCGCGAATACGCCTATCACTTCATCGCCCGCGACGAGTCCGACTGGATGGCGCGCTACTTTTTCACCGGCGGCATCATGCCGAGCGACGATTTGCTGACCCATTTTCAGAACGACCTCGCGCTGGAAAATCATTGGCGGGTGAACGGCGCGCATTATCAGAAGACGGCCGAGGCCTGGCTCGCGAACATGGACGCGCACGAGGCGGAGATTCGCCCGCTCTTCGCGCAAACTTATGGCGCGGCGGACGAGACGAAGTGGTGGGTCTATTGGCGCGTCTTCTTCATGGCCTGCGCCGAACTGTGGGGCTATCGCGGCGGCGAGGAGTGGCTGGTGTCGCACTATTTGTTTCGGAACCGGCGCGAGGAAGCCTGACGGTGCGAGCAGCCAAAAAATCTCATGCGCGCCTTTGTCTGTTTGCTTCTGTTGAACGTCCTCACCGGTTGCGTCCTGCGCCTGCCGGACACGGTGCGGCGCGTGAACGATTTGGAGTATGCCCGCGTCAACGGCCAACCTTTGCAGCTCGATCTCTACACGCCGAAGCAGCCGGTGGGGAAACTGCCCGTGCTGGTTTGGATCCATGGCGGCTCTTGGAAAGCCGGGAGCAAACATTTCTGTCCCATCGGTTTCATGGCCACGCAAAACGTCGCGGTCGTGAGCATCGACTATCGCTTGAGCGGGACCGCTTCCTTCCCGGCCCCGCTTCACGATTGCAAGGGGGCCATTCGCTGGCTGCGCGCCCACGCGGATGAATATCAGCTCGACGCGAACCACCTCGGCATCTTCGGCGCGTCGGCGGGCGGGCATCTGGCGGCGCTGCTGGGCACGACGGCTCAAGTCTCGGAACTGGAAGGCACGGTGGGCGGCAATCTGCATTTCTCCAGCGGCGTGCAGGCCGTCTGCGCGTTTTATGCGCCCACGGATTTGGATCGGCTGGTCGCTGATCCCAAGGATCGGAAGAATCCCCAGGCCCCGGTCGCGCGGCTTCTGGGAGGCACGGTGGAGAATCATTTGGCCCAAGCTGCGGCCGCCAGTCCGGTCACTCATGTGAGCAAAGATTCCGCCCCCTGCTTCCTGCTGCATGGCGAGACGGACACGCTGGTGCCGGCGGAACAAAGCAGGCTCTTGCACGCCGCGCTCAGGCAGGCCGGCGTGGAAACGCATCTCGAAATCATTCCGGGGAAGGGGCACGGCATCATCGCGCCCCCGGCGGCGGCGGAGAAAATTTATCAGTTCTTCCAGAAGCACCTGCGCGCCGAGCGCCCTGACGGGCTGTGAGGGAGCCGGTGGTGAATTCAGGCCGCTCTGAGCGCATTAAGCGTTGCCCCGGAGCGGTGACTGGCTAGGCTGCGCGCGTTCCGGCAACCCAAACCAATCATGATTAGCAGACGCTTTTTGTACGTGGATGACGACCCGGCCCTCCGCCGTTTGGTGAAGCGGTTCTTCGAGCTGAAATTTTCCTCGTATGAAGTCATCGTCGTGGCGGGAGCGGAGGAGGCCATGCAGGAATTGCGGCGGCGGCGCGACGGCGCGGAATTTCCCAACGCCCTGGTCACGGATTTTCAACTCGGCCCGTCGGGCACTGGAGCCACGCTGGTTGAAACGGTGCGCGCGGAATTTCCGAACTTGCGCACCGTGGTCGTATCCGGGGTCAGCCTCAGCACCCAGATGCAAGCCTCGGCCCGCGCCGGGGCCAGTGCCTTTCTGGAAAAGGGCATGATGCAACCGTTCGTGGACCGGCTCTTTGATCTCCTTCAGTGCCCGACCGACCTTCTGCCTCCGATGCGGACAACGCTTTAGTAAGAACACGGTCGCTGAAACCCGAAGGAGCTGCGGCCTTGAAGCGCAGAGGAGCACGAACGTCTCGTTCGCGTGTTTCCGCCATGGAGTGTGTGACTCGCGCGGGCGAGACGCCCGCGCTCCGGCCGGGACGATGCAGTTGGAGAAGAGGGTGTCTCGCGAAGGCCGCGAAGGGGACGAAGGGTGAAGAGAAAAATTTCAAGGCCAGGTCGCCCCCATTGATCCATGATTCAGATTCTGCCGGATCAGCCGCTGCTTCCTTCGCGCTCTTCGCGGCCTTCGCGAGACTCACTCGGGTTTCAAGGGCCTCGTTCCGGCTCAGGCCGTGATGATTTTATTGCGCAGGGCATAGCGCACCAGTTCGGTCGCGGACTTGACCTTCAGTTTGCGCATGAGGTTGGTGCGATGGTTCTCGGCCGTCTTGGCGCTGATGTGCAAAACTTCGGCGACTTCTTTGGTGCTTCGTCCTTCCGCCACCAGTTGGAGCACTTCCCGTTCACGCGCCGTGAGCGGGTTGTGGAGCGCGGCCGATTCCAGGGTGTTCAACTCGCGGCCAAAGTCCTTTAACAACACCTCGGCCACCTTGGAGGTGAAGTAGGGGCGGTGCAGGCCCAGATTTTCCACGGCCTGCACGAGCACACGACTCAAGTCGTTCTTCAGGACGTAACCGCGCGCTCCGGCTTTGAGCACTTCGCGCACGAGCGCCTCGGATTCGTCGAAGGTGAGGACGAGCACTTCCGTCCGGGGCAAGGCCCGCCGGATTTGCCGCGTCGCCTCCAGTCCGTTCAACTCGGGCATGGCGAGGTCCATGACGACCACGTCGGGCCGCAGTTGGCGGGCGAGGTCCACAGCCTGGCGTCCGTTGACGGCTTCGCCACAAATTTCCCAGCCGGGCTGTTCGGTCAAAGTGGCCCGGAGACCGCGCCGGAGCATTTCGTGATCGTCGGCCAGCAGAATGCGAAGTTTTTTCATGCGGGAGGCGGTTGGGGCAGCACGGCGCGCACGCGGGTGCCGGCGGAACTGGTTTCCAATTCCAACCGCCCCCCGAGCAGTTGCAGCCGTTCGCGCATCCCGGCAATGCCCACGCCCAGGCGACCGGGCGTGATCGACTGGTGCAGCGTCGCCGGGGGCAGGCCTCGCCCATCATCCTCGATCTCCAGCACGATGGTGCCCCGGCTCCGGCGCAGCGTGAGGCGCGCGGAGACGCTGCCGGAGTGACGGTGAATGTTGGTCAGGCTTTCCTGCACGATCCGGTAGAGGGCGGTTTCCATCTCGACGGGCAGGCGGC
>JAYVWQ010000532.1:0-13493 GCA_043785945.1 Akkermansia sp. | reverse complement strand
GCCGATTTCGTTTTTCAAAAACCGCGCGAGGTATTTCATCAACGTGTCCACCTCGTCCTTGGGCCGGTTCCAATTCTCCACCGAGAAGGCGTAGAGGGTGAGATACTTGATGCCGACCTCGCCACAGGCCCGGAGAATGGCGCGCACGGACTCGACGCCGTTGCGATGCCCCTCGACGCGCGGCAGCCCGCGCTCCTTGGCCCAGCGCCCGTTGCCATCCATGATGACGGCAACGTGCGCGGGCAGCGTGGCCTTGGCCTGGGGGCTGAGATGGAGGGGGGCGCTCATGGCGGAGTTTTCCGCTCTTCAAGCCGCCAGCACTTCGTCACGGACGAAATGAAGCCGGATCATCTGAGGGCGCCCAGATTGGTCTCCGAAATGGCAGGCGACCGCATCCTTCACCATGGCGCGAATCTCCTCCACCGTCTCGCCCTGCGTGAAAATGTCGTGACCGAGAGCGCGCGCGTTGAAGCCGCCATCCACGCCGTCTTCCCGCACTTCAAAAATGATTTCTGTGGAGGTCATGGGCGGACGTTACGAGGGTGCGATGGCGGCGTCAAACCGGACCGTTCACAGGAACATCGTCTGATCCCGCGACGGTCCCACCGATACGATGGAGAGCTTGGCGTCGGTCAGTTCCGCGACGGCCTTGAGATAGGAGCGGCAGTTGGCCGGCAGCTTCTTCCAGTCGCGAATCTTGTCCGTCGGCGTTTTCCAGCCGGGGAAGTCGGCGTAGATGGGGCGGCATTGCTGGAAGGCCTCGATGTCGTTGGGCACGTAATCGTACTTCGTCGCGCCCACGCGATAGCCGATGCAGACGCGGATCACGTCGAGCGTGTCGAGGCCATCGACGTTGGTGACGGCGATCTCGTCGATGCCGTTGACCATCTGGGCGTGGCGCGTGGCCACGGAATCAAACCAGCCGCAGCGCCGCGCCCGGCCGGTGGTCGAGCCAAACTCCCGCCCCATCGCGTGCAGCATGTCGGCAATCGCCGCGTCCTCGGTCGGCAGCGGCCCTTCGCCCACGCGCGTGGTGTAGGCCTTCATCACCCCGAGCACGTTGTCCATGAGATGCGGCGCGACGCCGGAGCCGGTGCAGGCCCCGCCGGCCGTGGTGTTCGACGAGGTGACGAATGGATAGGTGCCGTGATCGATGTCGAGGAAGGTGCCCTGCGCGCCCTCGAAGAGAATGTTTGCGTTGCGCCGGCAGGCCTGGTGCAGCATGACCACCGTATTGGCCACGAAAGGTTTGAGGTAGTCGCCCGCCGCGCGGTAGTCGTCGTGGACCTTCTTGAACGAGAGCGGCTTCGCACCAAAGGCCTTCAGGATTTCGTTGTTCTCCCTGATCTTAAACTGGAGCTTTTCTTTGAAACGGTCGGCGTGAATCAAATCGATCACGCGCAGCCCGGTGCGGGCCGCCTTGTCGCCGTAGGCCGGGCCGATGCCGCGTTTGGTCGTGCCGATCTTGTTCTTGCCCTTGAGGATTTCGCGCTGCGCGTCAAGTTCGCGGTGATAGGGAAAGACGAGGTGCGCCGTCTCGCTGAGGAAGAGGTTGCCGTTGACCTTGATCTTCATCTGGCGCAAGCCCTCGATCTCGCCGACGAGGTTGACCGGGTCCACGACCACGCCGTTGCCGATGATGCACTTCTTGCTGGAGCGCAGGATGCCGGAGGGAATCAGGTGAAGGACAAATTTCTTCTTCCCGATGAAGACGGTGTGACCGGCGTTGTTTCCGCCCTGGGTGCGCACCACGATGTCCGCCTGCTCGGTGAGCACGTCGATGATTTTGCCTTTGCCTTCATCGCCCCACTGGGCACCAACCAAAATTGTGTTCGACATAGAATTACAGATTGCGTGCGGACAATAAAAATCCCCGAAGGGTAAATTCGGGGCCGCGCGCTCAGTTATTTACCGCGAGAAAGTAGGAAACGCGCGGCGGCGGTGTCAATCACGGCTTCCACAACAATCCTCTTCTTTCCCCGCCGCCTTCCTCTTTAGGATGAACGCATGTCTTTGCCTGCGGACTATCACATGCACACGCCGCTCTGCCGTCACGCCGTGGGCGAGCCGGTGGAATATGCGGCGCACGCCGTCGCGCTCGGCCTGGCAGAAATCGGCTTCACCGACCACTCGCCCATGCGGCGTGACGATTTCGACAACTGGCGGATGCGCGCTAACCAGCTCGACGAATACGTGGAAAAAGTCCGCCGCGCCCAGCGCGAGTTTCCCCAACTCATCATCCGGCTCGGTCTCGAAGTCGATTATCTGCCGGGCCACGAGGAATGGATTCGCGAACTGGCTGGGCGGCACCCGTGGGATTACTTCATCGGCTCCGTCCACTACGTGAGCGACTCGTGGGACGTGGATAATCCCGAGAAGCTCTCGAAGTGGAAAGAGCGCGCCGCCTTCGAGGTCTGGAGTATTTATTTCGAGCGCCTGACCATGGCGGCGGAATCGAAGCTGTTTGAAATCATCGGCCACGCCGATCTGCCGAAGAAGTTCGGCTTTATTCCGCAGCGTGATTGCACGCCGCTGTTCGAGAAGTTCCTGACCGCCGCGAAGAAGGCGGACGTGGCCATCGAGTTGAACACCGCCGGGCTGCGCAAAGACTGCAAAGAAATTTATCCCTCGCCGAAGTTTCTCCAACTCGCGCAGGTCAAAGGCGTGCCCATCACCTTCGGCTCCGACGCGCACGCGCCGGGCGAGGTGGGGATGGATTTAACGAAGGCGGTGGAACTGGCCAGGAGCGTTGGCTATCTGCAGCGGTGCAGATTTGCGAGTCGCAAACGAGAAATGCTCCCCATCGCGTGATGAGCGCGTCCCAAGATTTTCGCGATTTTGAAGAGTCGTTCTTTGGTTCGCGCGGCTATGGTTGGGAACTGAATGTTCCAGCGCTCCTCAGATTGAAAGGTAACGAGCGGGTCAACGCCGAATCGTTACTCTTGGATGCACTTCGGCGAGGAGATCGGGAAGCCGCTTATGGGCTGGGTGAAATGCGTTCCACATCCGCCATAGCTGATCTCAAAACCAAACTTGAATGCGCAGACACGCGGCTGGTCGTTCAAAGCGCGCTGGCGCTTTGGAAGATCGAACGATTCCCCAAAGCCGCTGATGCAATCGCCGGCTGTCTGAAGCGCACAAGTCCGGCAGATCCCGTGGACGACGAAGAAATCGACGGCGATCTGCTGGAGTTCGAGCATGTGGACGCAGTGGTTGCGCTCGGCGCCATTCCAACGCCTGAGTCAGCCGCAGCCCTGGTCAATGCGCTGGATCATCCGCGTGAACTCGTGCGCGCTAATGCTGCCGACGCACTGGGGCGGGTTTGCGGACAGTCTCGTGACCTCGCACCTCTTCAAACTGCGGTGATGAGTGAGAATCCGGACGAATCACAAGCGGCGAAACAGAAAATTCTTTCCCTGATCGACACACACAATGTTCGCGACTTTGGTAATGGCGAATACGAAATCAACTTTGACTGGATGGCTCACGAGTACCTCGTCTATCGCGAAGGTGCGGTACAGTTTTACTTCCATCCCGATTACGCGCAGGAGCCGGTTGTCGTGCCGACGGGTGATTACCTCAGCGGCATCCTGGGCAAACCCCGATCCTTCGACCCCGACGAACGTGAGAGGATAGTTCCGCGCCTCGAAGAATTCCTTCGCCGCGAGCGCACGCAGTTTCGCGTCTCCCACCTCAAGCACCGGCCGGAACCGGATGAACTTACGCCTTCACTCGGTGGAAAAATCCGGTTCAAGACATTGGCCGCGCAGATTCAAGAACCAGACGATGAAGAGGTTATCATCCCAAGATGGCAGCTCGCTTTGATTCTGAGTCTCGGGCTGGGACTGGGCGGCGGAGTGGGATGGGCAGTGGGACGCTTTGCTGTACTGATGCTGGATTTTCGTCCCGTGACGGCGTGGATTTGTGTCGGCCTCGGCGGGATGATTGGTGCAGTGCTGGCGTGGCTGGGGCGAGCGAGGGGATGATTTGCTTGACCAGCCCATGACCGCTCGCAACTCTCGCCCCGAATTCACCCGACTCCTATGAACACAAAACTTGTCGCGCTCGTTTCCATCACTGCCGTCACCACACTACTCACGGCCTGCAAATGCTGCCTGAGACCCGGTGCGGCGGAATTGAAAGTTTTCCCCACGGCCAACGACACCAACGCGCCCATCACCGTCCGGGCGGCGACGGGCGTGCTCGGGACCATTGAACGGCTCGACCCCGCGCTCGACGCGTTGCTCGCGAAGGATGCGGTGATCGAGAAGCTGGCCGAGGGCTTCGACTGGTCGGAAGGACCGGTGTGGATGCCGGGCGGTTATCTGCTTTTTTCCGACGTGCCGTTGAACACCATTTTCAAATGGAGCCAGCGCGGCGGTGTGACCACCTTTCTCCAGCCGAGCGGCTACACCGGCACAGCGCCGCGAGGCGGCGAGCCTGGCTCGAACGGTCTCACCCGCGACAAGCAGGGCCGGCTCATCGCCTGCCAGCACGGCGACCGGCGCGTGGCGCGCTGGGAGAACGGCAGGTTTGTCGCCGTCGCGGACAAGTTCGAGGGCAAGCGTTTCAACAGTCCGAATGACGTGGTCGTGAAATCCAACGGCGACATTTATTTCACCGACCCGCCGTACGGTCTGCCCATGAACGTGAACGACCCGACGAAGGAAATTCCTTATCAGGGCGTTTATCGCGTTTCGGCCCAGGACGGCAGCGTGCGGTTGCTCACCAGCGAGGTGCCGCGCCCGAATGGACTCGCCTTCTCGCCTGATGAAAAAGTTCTCTACGTCGCCAGTTCTGATCCGTTGAACGCTATCTGGATGGCTTATCCCGTGAACGCCGCTGGCACGCTGGAGGACGGACGCATCCTCAAGAACGTGACTCAGGACGCGAAGAGCAAGAAGGGCCTGCCCGATGGATTAAAAGTGGATCGCAGCGGCAACCTCTGGGCGACTGGTCCTGGCGGCGTGCTCATCATTTCGCCCGCGGGCAAGCACCTCGGTACGCTCGCCACCGGCGAGGCCACGGCGAACTGCGCCTGGGGCGATGATGGCTCCACGCTCTATATCACCGCCGACATGTATCTCTGCCGCGTGCGCACCAAGACCAAGGGCGCGGGTTGGTGACGGCGGCCAGCGTTCACGAAAGCCAGTCGTGGGATGGGGTGAGGTATGGAGCCAGCCCCGTCCCGCTCTCGTTGAGTCTTTGGCTCAGTGAAAGACGCGTGCCGTCCACGGGCGCTGGAATGGGCCAGACACCGGAGTTGCATATTTCCGCGCGGGGCCGACCGGCCAGGAAACAAACAGTCAGGCTGACTTTCCATTCGAGACGTTCCATTGCTTTACCGCACCGTTTCCCTGCGATAGCTTCCGCGCCCGCCTGAAGGCGGAAGCAATTCATGGCCTCCATTGAACAAGAAATTTCGCGCCGGCGGACGTTTGCGATCATCTCGCATCCGGACGCGGGCAAGACCACGCTCACGGAGAAATTCCTGCTCTACGGCGGCGCGGTGCAGCTTGCCGGCTCCGTCACGGCGCGCAAAGATCAGCGCGCCACCACTTCGGACTGGATGGAATTGGAGCGCAAGCGCGGCATCTCGATCAGTTCCACCGTCCTCCAGTTCGACTATCGCGACTGTGTGGTGAACCTGCTCGACACGCCCGGCCATAAGGACTTCTCCGAGGACACCTACCGCGTGCTCACGGCGGTCGATGCGGCGGTCATGGTCATCGACGCGGGCAAAGGCATTCAGGCGCAGACGCGCAAACTCTTCGAGGTCTGCCGGCAGCGCGGCATCCCGATCTTCACCTTCATGAACAAGCTGGACCGGCCCGCGCGTGATCCGCTGGACTTGCTCGATGAATTGGAGAGCGTGCTCGGCATCGCGGCTTATCCGGTGAACTGGCCGCTCGGCAACGGGCAGGAGTTTCGCGGCGTGTTCAACCGCCAGACCAAGCAGGTGAACTTTTTCGAGCGCGTGGTGGGCGGGGCCTATCGCGCGCCGGTCTCGGTGCATGGTCTCTCCGATCCCGTGGTGCGCGAGAAAATGCTCCCGGATGTCTATGCCAAGGTGGTGGAGGAACTCAACATGCTGGAAGGCGCGGGCGCGGCCTTCAACCATGAGCAAATTCTCGGCGGCAAACTGACGCCCGTGTTTTTCGGCAGTGCCGTGAACAACTTCGGCGTGCAACTGCTGCTCGACGCCTACCTCGATCTCGCCCCCGCGCCGCAGGCCCGCACCGTGGGGGAACGCATCATTGATCCGGTGCGTGATGGCTTCTCGGGTTTCATTTTTAAGATTCAGGCGAACATGGACCCGCGCCATCGCGACCGGCTGGCCTTCGTGCGCGTGTGTTCGGGCAAGTTCGAGCGCGACATGGCGGTGATTCACACCCGCACCGGCCGCAAGCTGCGACTCTCCAGCTCGCACAAACTGTTCGGGCGCGAGCGCGAGACGGTGGACGAGGCTTATCCCGGCGACGTGGTGGGGTTGGTCGGCCATTCGGATTTCCACATCGGCGACACGCTGGCGGAGGATGCGTCGATTGTGTACGAGGAGATTCCGCGCTTCACGCCGGAGTGTTTCGCCTGGCTGCAAAGTCCCAGCACTGCGCAGTTCAAACGCTTCCGCGAAGGTCTGGAACAACTGTTGCAGGAGGGCGTGGTGCAATCGTTCCTCATCAAGGACTCGACACAGCGCGTGCCGCTGCTCGGCGCGGTCGGCCCTCTGCAATTCGAGGTCGTACAGTTCCGCATGCAGACGGAATACGGCGCGGAGTCACGCCTCGAACACGGCCCGTGGAAAATCATCCGCTGGGCGCAGACCGAGAGCGGGGCCGAGCTGGAAGCCACCCTCCTGCCGACCGGCGCGAAGCTGGCTTACGATGTGGCCAATCAGCCGGTCATCCTCTTCACCGAGCAATGGGCGTGCGACTTTTTCGCCGAGCGTCATCCGAAGATCAAACTGAGCGCGCTGCCGTTTGAGGAGCCGTTGCTGGCGGATTGAAGTGGCGAGGTTGCTTTCATCTCCGTGGCAAAGCACAATTCAAGCATGCAACTTCTGGAGCGCATCACGGTGGAGCCGGGCAAGTGCGGCGGTCGTCCCTGCGTGCGGGGCAAGCGGCTGCGCGTGACGGACGTGCTCGACCTCTTGAGCCACGGCGCGACGCACGCGGAAATCCTGCGCGACTATTCGTTCCTTGAGGAAGAGGACATTCTGGCCTGCATCGCCTACGCCTCGCGCCTCACGGATCATCTGGTGCTGCAAACGTCGTGAATTTCCTGGTGGATAACCAGCTTCCTGTCGCCTTGGCTCGCTTCTTCACGGTCAGCGGCCATCCCTCCCAGCATGTGCTGGACGTGGCTCTGGATGAAGCGAAGGACACCCCCGTGTGGGATTACGCCAAAGCCCATGACCTGATTGCCGTTTCCAAGGATGAAGATTTCTTTCATCTCGCTCAACGCCCGAACGAGACTGGGCGGCTGCTGTGGGTGCGAATCGGCAACTGCCGCAACGATGCGTTGCTCGCCGCTTTTCAAGTCGAGCTGTCCAACATTGAGCAGGCGTTTGCCAGCGGGCAGCGCATCGTGGAATTGCGCTGACCTGCTGCTATGCCTTCTCCACGCATCATCATCATCGGCGGCGGCGCGGCGGGGTTCTTCGCGGCCATCACTTGCGCGGAGGCTGCGCCGGGCACTGAAGTAATCGTTCTCGAAAAGACCGCGCAGTTTCTGACCAAGGTCCGCATCTCCGGCGGCGGGCGTTGCAACGTCACTCACTCTTGCTTCGACGCGCGCGAGTTGACCAAGCGTTATCCGCGCGGTGAACGTGCGCTCATCGCGCCGTTCCAGCGCTTCCAGGCCCGCGACACGGTGGCGTGGTTTGTCGCCCGGGGCGTGAATCTCAAGACCGAGGGCGATGGCCGCATGTTTCCCACCACGGATTCCTCGGAGACGATCGTCAACTGTCTCATGCACGAGGCGCGCAAGGGCGGGGTGCAGTTGCGGGCGAACTGCGGCGTGGAAAGCGTGGCCAAAACGGACGGCGGCTTTGCCCTCAAACTTTCCGACGGCGAAACGCTGACGTGCGACCGGCTGCTCATTGCCACGGGCGGATGTCGCACTCCGGCGCTCGGTCAGATTGCCGTGTCACTGGGCCACACCTTGGAGCCGCCTGTGCCGTCGCTCTTCACGTTTCCCATTGATTCATCGTGGCTGCGGGAACTGGCGGGTGTCTCCGTCGAGGCGGCTGAAGTTTCGGTGCCGGGCACGGGCCTGCGCGAGCGCGCGCCGCTGCTGGTCACGCATTGGGGGCTGAGCGGCCCGGCGGTGTTGCGGCTCTCGGCGTGGGGCGCGCGAGTGCTGCACGATTTGGATTACCGCTTCACGTTGAACGTGAACTGGCTGCCGCTCCTGAGCGTCGAGACGCTGGCGAACCAACTCCAGTCGCGCCGCAACTCGCAGCCCGCCAAGCTCGTCATCAACACGCCCGTGGCCCCGCTCTCCGCGCGGCTCTGGGAAGCGCTCGTCCTCGCTAGCGGCATCACGCGTGAGACGCGCTGGGCGGCGCTCTCCCGCGCGGCGCAGCACACGCTCACGCTGCAACTCGTGCGCTCGGAGTTTCAAGTCACGGGCAAGAGTTTGAACAAGGAGGAGTTCGTGACCTGCGGCGGCATGCGCTTGAAGGAAGTGGATTTCAAAACCATGCAGAGCCGCGTCTGCCCCGGACTCTTCTTCGCCGGCGAAGTGCTGGACATCGACGGCATCACGGGCGGGTTTAATTTTCAGTCCGCGTGGACTACAGGATGGATCGCGGGCGGCGCGATGGCGCGGGCAATGACGAATGACGAATGACGAATGACGAATGACGAATGACGAATGGTGGCGGCGACGCTGCGGCTTCATTCGTCATTCTTCATTTGAAATTCACGCCGCAATCAACTCGCGCATCTCCTTGAGCAAACGCGGCACCGCCGTCCACGCATCCTCGGCCGCCTCGTATTCCAGCGCCATGTAGCCTTGGTATTTGGCGGAGCGCAGAATCCGCACGATGCGCTTCATGTCGCCGGGCGATTTCTCCTCCTGGCCGCGCGGCCAGATCTCCGCCTTGAACTGCACGTTCACGGCGTAGGGCGCGCACAGCTCCAGATCGCGGTAGGGATCGTCGGTGCGGAAATTTCCCGTGTCGAGGTTGATGCCGCACCACGGGCTTTGCACGGCCTTGATGATGTCCAGCAGGTCGGCGCTTTCACCGACGATGCCACCGTGGTTTTCGAGGCCGAGCATGACACCCTTCTGTCCGGCGTAGTCGCAGCACTCTTCCAGCGCGGCGGTGCAAAACTTCTTCGCCTCGGCCTTGGTGTTGCCGCGCTGCACTTCGCCGGCAAAGACGCGGATGTGGGGAGCGCCCAGGATGGCCGCGCGGTCGATCCACTGCTTCACGTATTTGATCTGCTCCTCGCGGCGCACGCCCGCCGGATGGGTGAAGGTGTTGCCCACGGCCGTGCCGCTGATGGGCACACCGCGCAGGAAAGCCTGGCGCTTGAGGTTGAGCAGATACTCGGCGTTGACGCTCGAAGGAAAATAATAAGCCGTGACCTCGGCGGCGCACTGCTGCTCCGCGCAGTAGTCGATGAACCTCGGCAGCTCGATCAGCTTGGATGGATCGACCGGCTTGGTGCCCGTGCCTTTGCCTTCCTTGAAGTAGTCGCGGAAGGAATAGGCGGCGAGGCTCAACATCAGTTTCGGCTGGCCCGCGCGGGCCACCGGCTCCATGCCGAAGGCGGCTGGCACCAGCGCGGCGCTGGCGAGACCGGCGGCGGCGAGGGCCGAGTGCTGGAGGAATTCACGGCGCGTTTGGCGTTCTTGCATGGGGCTATTGAACACCATCCGGCGGGCAAGAGAACCCAAAAATGTCCAACTCCCTTCTTGCAATGAGGAGGTCGTTGACTATTTTCGCCGTTCCCGTGCCCGGCCCCAGGCTTGTCGCGGCGAAAAAATTTACAAAATTATGGCTACAGCAAACGACCTGCGCCGGGGAATGGCGATTGTTCACAACGGCGACGTGGCCGTGGTGCTCGACATGCAACACCGCACACCGGGCAACCTGCGCGCCTTCGTCCAGGCCACGCTCCGCAGCATCAAGACCGGCAAGACGGCCGAACTGCGCTTCAGCTCGACCGAGCGGATCGAGGTCATCCCGATGATGACCCGCAAGATGGAGTTCAGCTACAAGGATGGCGAAGACTTCGTGTTCTCCGACCCGGAAAATTACGAGACCGTGACCCTGCTGTCCGCCCTCGTGGGTGACGCGAAAAATTTCCTCGTCGAGAACGGCGTCGTGACTGTCACGTTCGTCGATGACAAGGCTGTGTCCGTGGAAATCCCCTCCAGCGTGGTGCTCCTCGTGACCGACGCGCCCGAAGGCATTCGGGGTGATTCGGCCAACAACGTGCAGAAGACCATCACGCTCGAGACGGGCATCACCGTGCAGGCCCCGCTCTTCATCAAGACGGGCGAGAAGATCAAGGTGGACACCCGCACCGGCAAATACATGGAACGCGCCTGAGCCGGGGAAAATTTTCGACGAAAGCCCGCCAGCCTGGCGGGCTTTTTCTTTGATGGGATGGATGTGGCGTTCCGCAGGTTCGCTAAAATCCCTTGGCACTCGCGGAGCCGGAACCGCACAGTTCGGCGCATTGCACCTGAGCGTGAAATGAAATCTGAATTACCAATGGTGGATGAGGGATGGCCTTGGTGTTGCCTCGTCATTCGCCATTCGTCATTCCTCATTGCCCCCCGCGAATGCCCCTGCTCGAAATAAAAAACCTCACGCTGGAATTCGGCACGCGCGAAAAATCCGTGCGCGCCGTGGATGGCGTGTCGCTCTCCATCGACGCGGGCGAGACCGTCTGCCTCGTGGGCGAGAGCGGCTGTGGCAAGAGCGTGACCGCGCTCTCCATCGCGCGGCTTGTGCCCACGCCGCCGGCCCGCTACGTGGGCGGGCAGATTTTGCTGAACGGCCGCGACGTGTTGCAGATGAGCCAGGCCGAGCTGCGGCAGATTCGCGGCGGCGTGGTCAGTTACGTTTTTCAAGACCCCGGCACTTCGCTCAATCCCGTCTTCCGCGTCGGCAGCCAGATCAAGGAGTCGCTCAAGCTGCACCGTCCAGCCAAGGCCACGGACGAGGAAGTGATCCGTCTGTTGAAGCTCGTCAACATCCCCGCGCCGGAATCGCGCCTGAAAGATTACCCGCACCAGCTCTCCGGCGGGATGCAGCAGCGCGTGATGATTGCCATGGCGCTTGCTTCCGAACCCAAGCTGCTCATCGCCGACGAGCCGACGACCGCGCTGGACGTGACCATTCAGGCGCAGATTCTCGAACTGCTCCTCGATCTCAAGAAACGCCTTGGCATGGCCATGCTGCTCATCACCCACAATCTCGGCATCGTGAGCGACATCGCGGATCGCCTCGCCGTCATGTACGCGGGGCAGGTGGTAGAGATGGCCCCGGCGGCGGCGTTGTTGCGGCGGCCGTTTCATCCCTACACCCGGGCGCTCATGAACTCCGTGCCCAAGCTCGGCCACGAACGCGAGCGATTGCAGGCCATCAGCGGCACCGTGCCCAGTCTCGGCGCGTGGCCGAAGGGCTGTCGGTTCGCGCCACGCTGCCCCAGCGCGGCGACGCACCCCGACTGCGCGACCACGATGCCGGAGTTGGTCGAGATTGAGCCGCAGCGCTGGGTGCGTTGCTCGTATGCGAAGGAGCTGTTGTGATGCCCCTTCAATCATTGGTCCAACGTCGTTCGCCACGATGAACCTCCTCGAAGTCCACAACCTCAAAGTCCATTTCCCGGTCCAGCACGGACTCTTCGGGCGGGTGCGCGCGCATGTGAAGGCCGTGGATGACGTGAGCCTGCAACTCGCTGCCGGCGAAACGCTCGGGCTCGTGGGCGAAAGCGGCTGTGGCAAGACCACGCTGGGCCGCGCCATCATCCGGCTCCTTGAGCCGACGGCGGGGCGCGTCCTTTTCGAGGGCGAGGACATCTCGCAACTGAGCGGTGAAGCGCTGCGCGCCCGTCGCCGCCAGTTCCAGATGATTTTCCAAGACCCCTACGGCTCGCTCAACCCACGCATGACCGTGAGCCAGATCATCGGCGAGGCGATTGACATCCACGGGCTGGCCGACAGCACCGCTGCGCGGCGGGCGCGCATCAGCGATCTGCTCCGCGCGGTCGGACTTGATCCGGCCTACCACGAGCGTTACCCGCATGAGTTCAGCGGCGGGCAGCGCCAGCGCATTGGCATCGCGCGCGCGCTGGCCGTGGAGCCGAAGCTCATCGTGTGCGACGAACCGGTCAGTGCGCTTGATGTTTCTGTGCAGGCGCAAATCGTGAACCTGCTCATGGATTTGCAGCAGCAGCACGGGCTGGCCTACCTGTTCATCGCGCACGACCTCGCCGTGGTCGAACACATCAGCCATCGCATCATGGTCATGTATCTGGGTCGCGCGGTGGAAGTGGCCGAAGCCAAGCAGCTCGTGCGCGCGCCCCGGCACCCTTACACGAAGGCGCTGCTCTCCGCCGTGCCCGTCGTCGATCCCGACAGCAAGCGCCAGCGCATCATGCTGCCGGGCGATGTGCCGTCGCCCATCGCGCCACCGCCCGGCTGCCCGTTTCATCCGCGCTGTCCGGTGAAGGAGGCGCGCTGCGAACAGGAAATCCCGGCTCTGCGCGAAGTGGCACCCGGGCACTGGGTGTCGTGTCATCTGGCGGGGTGAGATGAAAGTTAAGAACTGAGACAAAGGCCGCCGCCCTCCGGCTCTCAACCTCCTCCGCAACTTCCCTCGAATTTCCCCGCCCCTCCTCAAGTCCATCTCCCGTGCGTCCGATTCGGTACCACGGGTCAGGGACGCCGTTCAGCAGTTTTGAAATCACCATGCACATGAAATTGAAATCAGCCAGCACGCCGCCGGGCCGCGGACGCGCTTTTACTTTGATCGAATTGCTCGTCGTCATCGCCATCATCGCGATTCTGGCCAGCCTGCTGTTGCCCGCGCTGGCCAAGGCCAAGGAATCGGCCAAGCGCATCACCTGCGTCAATGACCTGCGCCAGCTCGGCATGTCCGTGACCATGTATGCGGATGATCACGAAGGATTGTATCCGGCCCGCGGCGGGGCGTGGGACAGCCTCGTCGGCAAACCCAAGGCCGCCGCCTCCAGCAATTATTGGCCGCTGCAACTTCAGGCCTACTATGTGGACACCAAGGTCCTTTATTGTCCGAGCGATGTTCTCGAGCCGAAGAACAATGGGAAGGGCAGCGCGTTTGCCGCGCTTGACGCCAAGCGCAGCTATCTCTTCAACGGCTTCAACGATTACTACAAAGGTTTTCCCACCAACGGTGCAACCATGCCCGAAGGCGCGATCAAACAGACCAGCGACACCGTTCTCTTCGGTGAAAAAGACGGGACGGAGTCGGGCCACTGGTGGATGGA
>JAYVWQ010000531.1:0-4872 GCA_043785945.1 Akkermansia sp. | reverse complement strand
AGTTCCTGCTGTTCAACGTCGTGCGCGGCATGGGAGCCGGTGGCAGGGCTGGCCGAAGCCGAGCGGCAAATACCGGTGCAGGGCAGGCGGGCGAGGAAGGACACGGTGCCGGTCACGCGCAGATAACGCCACGCGCCCATGTTTTCCGGCTCCTCCTGCACCCAGATGACGTTGGTGCCGTCGCGGCAGCCGGCCAGCAGAGTTTCGAGTTCGGCGCGTGGAAACGGGTAGAGCTGTTCGAGTCGAAGGATGGCCACGTCGTCGCGGCCCCGCTTCGCGCGTTCGGTTTCGAGGTCGAAATACATCTTGCCGCTGCACAGCAGAACGCGATTCACCGTCTGGAGCGACAGGTCGCGTGGATCGGGCAGGACGCGTTGGAAACCACCCTTTGTGCAATCAGCCAGAGGCGAGGTCGCGCGGGGATCGCGCAGCAGGCTTTTGGGCGTGAAAACGATCAGCGGCTTGCGCCAGGGCCGCCGCATTTGCCGGCGCAATACATGAAAATACTGCGCGGGCGTGGTGGGCACCACGACTTGAATGTTGTCTTCGGCAGCCTGGGCCAGAAACCGTTCGAGGCGGGCGCTGGAGTGTTCAGGGCCGTTGCCTTCAAACGCGTGCGGCAGCAGGAGCACGAGTCCGCTCAGACGACGCCACTTGTCTTCGCCGCTGGTGATGAACTGGTCGAGGATCACCTGCGCGGCATTCACGAAGTCGCCGAACTGCGCCTCCCACAAAACCAGCCCGTCCGGGCACTCGAGACTGTAGCCGTATTCAAAACCCATCACTCCGGCTTCGGACAGCGGGCTGTTGAAAATGTCCAGAGGTGCCTTCGCCCCGGCCACGTTTTGGAGCGGCGTGTAAGTTCGACCGGTCTCCACATCGTGCAGAACGGCGTGGCGCTGGCTGAACGTGCCGCGCTGGCTATCCTGGCCGGAGAAGCGGACGCGGTGTCCTTCGGCGATGAGGCTCGCCAGTGCGAGCGCCTCAGCCGTGGTCCAGTCCAGCGGCTGTTCGCCCCGGGCCATCCGGCGATGCTGCTCCATGAAACGCTCGAGCTTGGGATGGAGACTGAAATGTTCCGGGACCGTGGTGAGGTTTTCGAGCCAGGCCGTGAGTTGCGCTGCCGGAAGGCCGGTGTCGGGATTGGGATTCTCATCCGCCGACTCGGGTCCGCCCAAATACCCTTTCCAAATGCCTTCAAGGCTGCTGGGCAGCATGGCCTTCGCGGAACCGCGCGCTTCACTCAGATCTTTTTCCAGAACCTCCTGCCGCTTCTGCGCGATCTGGCCGGCTTCTTCGCGGGTGACCTCGCCGAGCTTGAGCAGGTGATCGAGGTAGCTGTCGCGGACCGTTTTGCACTGCTCGATCCTGGCATAGAGCAGCGGCTGCGTGAAGGAGGGTTCGTCCCCTTCATTATGGCCGAGACGCCGGTAACAATACATGTCGATGATCACGTCCTGCTTGAAGGTGTGGCGAAAATCCAGGGCCAGTTGCAGGCAGCGGGCCACGGCCTCGGGGTCCTCGCCATTCACATGCAGGATCGGCATGGGCAGCATTTTGGCGACACTCGTGGAATACATGGTGGAGCGACCTTCCGACGGTTGCGTGGTGAAACCAATCTGGTTGTTGATCAGCACATGCACGGTGCCGCCCACCCGATAGCCCGGCAGACGGCTGAGGTTGAGCGTCTCCTGCACGACGCCCTCGCCGATGAACGCCGCGTCGCCGTGGATCAGCAGGCTCATGATCTGCGTGCCGTCGGCATCCTGCGCGCGGTCCTGTTTCGCGCGCACGCGGCCCAGCACGACGGGGTTGACGAATTCCAGATGGCTCGGGTTGAAGCACAGTGACAGGTGAACCTTGCGGCCCGCCTCGGTCCGGTAGTCGCTGCTGTAACCGAGATGGTACTTCACATCGCCGCCGCCCCGGTAGAGATCGGCATCCAGGTCGGCGAACTCCCGGAAAATTTGTCTCGGACTTTTCCCGATGACGTTGGCCAGCACATTCAGCCGGCCCCGGTGCGCCATGCCGAGAACAATCTCCCGCACGCCATGCTGGGAGGCGCGCTCAATGGCGAGATCGAGCAACGGGATGAGGCTTTCCCCGCCTTCGAGCGAGAAACTTTTCGCGCCGACAAACTTCTTGCGGATGAACTGCTCAAACACCACCGCATCGGTGAGCCGGGTCAGAATGCGCAGTTGCATGGCCCGCGAGACCGGCTCCCAGTAATTCCGGTCTTCAATCCGGTCCTGCACCCAGCGCCGCATCTTGCCGTCGTCGATGTGGAGATACTGAAAGCCGATGGACCCGCAGTAAATCTCCCGCAACCGGCTGATGAGCGCGCGCAGGGTGAGCCGGCCTTCCCGACGCAATGACTCGCAAAAGACCAACTGGTCCAGGTCGGCATCGCCGAATCCGTAATATTGGGGGTCCAACTCTGACACGTAGCGGACGCTTGGATTGAGCGGATCAATTCTGGCCTGAATGTGTCCGCGCTCACGGTAGGCCCGGACGAGCCGATCCACCCGGTGTTGAAGCAGCATCACCTCCTCTTCGGCTCCTGCGGATGCGGAACCCGGCGACAGCAAACCCGGCGGATGAAAAATGCTGCGAGGCCGAAAGGATGGCGTCAGTTTCAGATCCAGGCTGGGCGGCTCCCCGTTGCTTAAGGCGGCGAAGTAAACCTGCCATGCCGCAGGCACGGAGGAGCGGGATCGCAAATACTCGGCGTAAAGCGCTTCGACAAAGTCGAGATTAGCGACCGTCGGCAGTGAGATGTTAGGATGCATGCGCCTCAGGCCGAAGCTGGAGGCGGGAGCGCCGGTCGTCAAACAGGATCATGCTACTGCTGCCTGGCTTCACTTCGTCCGGCCCCGCGCCTTCCAGGCTGGGTGGAGTCCGTCGCGCGCGATGTCGTTCTCGGGATTCAAACGCAGGGCGCTTTCAAAATGGGTCAGGGCAGAATCGGGTTCGCCCAAGAGCAGGAGCACCATCTGAGAAGTGTTACCGAATCTCGCCTGTGAGGGAAAGGAGGTGGGGGAAAGCGGGTGCGATTGGAAGTGGCGGGCCGAATTCGTGGGTCAGGCTTCCCGCCTGACGGTTCACGGGGCATCCGTGCCCCGTGTTCAATTTTTCCTTTCTTTGCTCGTCCCCCGCGGGAACGGGCGGCAGGGAGGCCGCCCGAACCGTCAGGCTGGAAGCCTGACCCACCTCACCACCCCCCCTCCACGGTCTCTTTGGACCGCCACTTCCCTTCGCACCCAGGCTTCCGGCGAAATTTGGAGCGGGGTGTTTGGTGTTTCTTTGATGTTTGGTTTTTGATGTTTGGTGTTTTTTTCCGCCCTGCTACAACTCGCCGCATGAATCCAACGCGACTTTTTACCACGGCGCTGTGCTGCGCGCTGCTCCTGCTCAATGGCTGCGGCAATAATCAACCCGCGCCCGACGGTGGCGCTCAAATCAAGCCCGGCAAGAAACCCAAGATCGCCTACATCACCAACGGCGTGGACCCGTTCTGGAACACGGCGGCGGCGGGCGTGAAGGCGGCGGCCAAGGAGTTCGATGCCGACGCGGAAGTTCACATGCCAGCCAAGGGCATTGGAGACCAGAAGCGCATTGTCGAGTCGCTGCTCGCGGCGGGCGTGGACGGCATCGCCATCAGCCCCATCGACGCCAAGAACCAGGTCGGCATGATCAACGAAGCCTGCGGCGTGACCAAGGTGATCACGCACGACTCGGACGCGCCGGACTCGAAGCGCCTGTGCTTCGTGGGCATGAACAATTACAACGCCGGGCGCGAGGCCGGGAAGCTGGTCAAGGAGGCGATTCCCAAGGGCGGCAAGGTCATGCTCTTCGTCGGACGCCTCGAACAGCTCAACGCGCAGCAGCGGCGGCAGGGCATCATCGACGAACTTTTGAATCGTCCGGCGCAGGCGCTGAACAAGATGACCTTCGACCCGCCGTCCGGATCGCTGGCCGGGCCGCTCTACACCGTGCTCGACACGCGCACGGACAACTTTGATTACGCGCGCGCCCAGGCCAACGCCGAGGACGCCATCACCTCCACGCCCGACCTGGCCTGCATGGTCGGACTCTTCGCCTACAACCCGCCCATGTGTTTGCAGGCGCTGAAGAGCGCGAAGAAGAACGGCCAGATCAAGCTCGTGGCCTTCGACGAACAGGACGCCACGCTGCAAGGCATCCTCGACGGCGACATCCACGGCACGGTCAGCCAGCAGCCCTACCAGTACGGCTACAATGCGGTGAAGATTCTCGCCGGACTGGCGCGCGGCGATCAGAGCGTGCTGCCCAAAGACGGCTTCCTAGAAGTGCCCATCGTGCAGGTGCGCCAGGACAACGCGGCGGCGTTCCGGACGGAGTTGAAGAAGTTGCAGAGCGGGAATTGAAACTTGCGCCGTGGCATGGATGATGTGCGTATGGCAACTGCGATGACCATTGAACAAGAGGCGATGCGGATGACCCCGCGCCGTCGTCTGCGGCTGGCGGAAAAGTTGATGGTCAGCGTGGACGGTTTCGCCACGCGCGAAATCAGCCAGGCGTGGGACGAGGAAATTGAAAAGCGCGTGGAAGAAATCCAATCGGGAAAAGCCCAGGGCATCCCCGCTGATGAAGTCATGGCTGCGGCCCGGAACCAACTGCGTGAAGCGCGTCGTCTATCATCGCCTCGCCGCAAAAGAACTGGTTGAATCAGCCGCGTCGTATGAAGCCGCGCGACCGCTCCTCGGTGATCGGTTTCTCGACGCCGTTGATCTCGCCTCGCGCCTGGCCCGACGGCATCCCGCGCTCGGACTGCCCGGCAAGGTCGGCACGCGCAGCCGTCGGGTGCGCCGGTTTCCCTACCGCCTCATTTAT
>JAYVWQ010000530.1:0-2674 GCA_043785945.1 Akkermansia sp. | reverse complement strand
GGACTCGGCTACTACACGCGCGTACGGAACATGCAGCGGGCGGCGCAAGCCGTCGTGGCAAAACATGGCGGACAGTTTCCGAACAACTTCGAGGGTGTGCTCGAACTGCCCGGCATTGGACGCTACACCGCAGGGGCGATTTGCAGCATCGCCTTCAACCAGCCTGCGCCGATTCTGGATGGCAATGTGATTCGTGTGCTCACGCGCCTCTTTGGCATCAAGGAGAACGCAAAAGAGAAAGCCACGAACGCGCGGCTCTGGCAACTGGCGACCGAGTTGGTGACGGCGGCTCAGACTTCCCTCTCCCCTCAACGGGGAGAGGGATTGAGGGTGAGGGGTGATACGACCTTGCGCACCGAAGCAACGACCACGCCTCAGCACGTTCCCACCCCTCACCCCGGCCCTCTCCCCGTTGAGGGGAGAGGGAGAAACGCTTTGCCGCGTTCAGCGTGTTTTCCTCTACGAAAGTTGAGCGGCTCGTGCTCCGCGCTCAACCAATCGCTCATGGAGTTGGGCGCGCTCGTATGCACGCCGCGACAGCCCAAGTGCGAGGCGTGTCCGCTCACGCGGCTCTGCGTGGCGCGACGTGAAGGACTGGTCGAGCAACTGCCCAATCTCGGCGTGCGGGCCACGGCGACGGCGCGGCGCTTCGCGGCGTGTGTCGTCGAACGTGCGGGGAAATTCCTAGTGCGGCAGCGACCAGCGGGCGTAGTCAACGGACACCTCTGGGAATTTCCGAACGTGGAGACTTCTCCCTCTGCTTCCAAAGCTGCGACGCGGCAGGCCATCGAAGCCGAACTGCGCCAACCGCTCGCCAGTTGGACATCATTCACCACCGTGAAGCACACCATCACCCGCTACCGGATTACGCTGGAGGTGTTTAGCGGAACGGAGCATGAGCACAGCCCGCTGCCGGGCGGGGGCGAATGGCTCAACGCGGCGAAGCTGCGGCAACTCCCCTTCACCAGCGCGCACCGCAAAGTGTTGGAGAAGTTGTTGCGTTAGCAGCGGTCCTGACCCGTGAATTTGCCGCGCGACGGACGCGTCAAGACGCTGTAGTTATTACGAAACACATGGGACATCACGCATTCAACACGGAACATCTGGGGCTGACCCGCCGGGAATTTCTTTCGCGCTGCGGCATGGGCATGGGCGCCCTCGGGCTAGGCTCTGTTCTCGGTGGATTGAATCTCCACGCCGCCACCTCCCAATCCGGCGGCATGATCAATCCCCTCACGCCCAAGTCGCCGCACTTCCCCGGCACGGCCAAGCGCGTCATCCACATCTTCGCCAACGGAGGGCCGTCGCACGTTGATACTTTTGATCCCAAGCCCGCGCTGGAAAAATTCCACGGCAAGGCCATTCCGCTCCAGCTCAAGACCGAGCGCAAGACCGGCGCGGCCTTCAAGTCGCCGTTCGCCTTCAAGAAATACGGCCAGAGCGGCATCGAGGTCAGCGAGCTGTTCGCCAATGTCGCCGAGAGCATCGACGACATCTGCGTGGTCCGCTCCATGCACGCGGACGTGCCGAACCACGAGCCTTCGCTGCTCCTGATGAACTGCGGCGACGCGCGCCTCGTGCGGCCGAGCATGGGTTCGTGGGTCACCTACGGACTCGGCAGCGAGAATCAAAACCTGCCCGGCTTCATCGCCATGTGTCCCGGCGGTTATCCCATTCAGGAATCGCAGAACTGGCAGAGCGGTTTTCTCCCCGGCGTTTATCAGGGCACCTACATCAACACCGAGCACACCCAGATCGAGAAGCTCATTGAGAACATCCGCAATCAGCACACCTCGCGGCCCGAGCAGCGCGCGCAGCTCGACCTGTTGCAGAAGCTCAACGAGAAGCACCGCGAGAAGCGCCAGAACGATGCGCAGCTCGAATCGCGCATCCAATCTTTCGAGCTGGCCTATCGCATGCAGATGGACGCCTCCGACGCCTTCGACATCAACAAGGAGCCGGAGAGCATCCGCAAGATGTACGGCGAGGGCACGCAGGCCCGGCAGCTTCTCATCGCGCGGCGGCTTTTGGAAAAAGGCGTGCGCTTCGTCCAGGTCTGGCACGGCGCGGGCCAGCCGTGGGACAACCACGACGACATCGAAGTGAACCATCGCAAGCTGGCCAAGGATTGCGACCAGCCCATCGGCGCGCTGCTCAAGGACTTGAAACAGCGCGGCATGTTGAAGGACACGCTCGTCATCTGGGGCGGCGAATTTGGCCGCACCCCGACCGTCGAGCTGCCCACGCCCGGCTCGAACGCCGGCAAGATCAACGGCCGCGATCACAACCACCACGGCTTCACCATGTGGATGGCCGGCGGCGGGGTGAAGGGCGGGCACGTCCACGGCGCGACGGATGAGTTTGGTTTTCAAGCGGTGGAGAACAAGGTTCACGTCCATGACCTGCACGCCACCATCATGCAACTGCTCGGCTTCGATCATGAGAAGCTCACCTTCCGCAGCGCGGGCCGCGACTTCCGCCTCACCGACGTGCATGGGCATGTGGTGAAGGAACTGATTGCCTGACTCTGTTTGTCCCTTGGAGCGCCAGCACCGGAGCGCAGCTGATAGTTCTACCGTCCCGAAAGCGGCGCTGAAGCGACCGCACTCCCAACGCTGGCAGCCCACGCCTCGTCAATCGCGAAGCGCTTGGAGTGCGGTCGCTTCAGTGCCGC
>JAYVWQ010000529.1:0-4167 GCA_043785945.1 Akkermansia sp. | reverse complement strand
CTACATGGATTTCATGGAGGTGAATGCCGCGAGTCTGGAAGCAAACGACTTCTCCGAGCTGGATCACGACAAGCACATGAAAGGGCGGGACGGCAACGGCGGATCGAACTACGCCTTCTCCGATGGAAGCGCTCGTTATCTGAAACATTTTGGTTCCATCACGCCAGTCAACCTCTGGGGCGTGACGGACACCTGGCGGAAATCCAATCTGTAGCTCGGAACGAAGTGCCGCTCTTCTACCAAGACGAAGCCGCCGCAGGGCAAATTGTCTCGCGAAGGACGCGAAGTGAACGAAGAGAAGAAGCTGAGGCATGGACAGAGCGTCCCTTGGGAATCAGTGAAAAGTTAGGTCCCGCAAATTGCTGCTTCCATCCTTCGCGTCCTTCGCGAGAACTCATTCCGGGATTCAGTGAAGCGTCAGATCAATCATACCGCAGCGCCTGAATCGGATTGAGCCGCGCCGCCTTGAGGGCGGGGAGCAGGCCCGCGAGGATGCCGACCAGCGCGCTGGAAATGAAGGCCATGATCATGGCGTGGACCGTCATCACCGGGGTGTTTTCCATCGGAGAAAGAATGACGAGCAGTTGAATCAGGGCGAAGGAGGCGACCAATCCCGCCACTCCACCGAGCAGCGCAATAACTGTGCTCTCGACAATGATCTGGATGAACACGCTGGAGTCGCTCGCCCCGATGGCCTTGCGAATGCCGATCTCGCGCACCCGCTCCGTGATGCTGGCCAGCATGATGTTCATGATGCCGATGCCGCCGACGAGCAGGCTGATGGCCGCGATGATGCCGCCGCTAAGGCGCGCGTTGCGGATGGAACTGTTGATCTGCTCGGCCCAATCCTCCTGGGTGCGGAAGGAAAAATCCTCGATGCCGCGATGGGTCTGGAGCAGGACGTTGCGGGCCTGTTGCAGCGACTCCTCGAACTTGTCCACGTTCTGCACCTTCACGGACATGACGGAGAGGCGCGGGTCGGGCGTGCCGTTGGTGCCGCTGGCCGAGCGGAATTTTACCCACATGGTGTTGAGCGGGATATAGACAGTGGCGTTCTTGAGGCGATAAACGAAGCCGCTGTTGCCGCCGCTGCGACTGCCCCAACCCCGGCTGCGCGCCGGCCCGCCTTCCACCACGGGTTTGTTTTTTTCTATCTCGCGCAGCTTCCGGTCCTGCTCGCTTTCGTAGTGCTTGAACATCCCGATGATGGTGAAGGCCTGTCCGTTGATGCTGATGATTTCGCCGATGGGAACGATCTCGCGTCCGACTTTTTCCGGTGCTCCGAAAAGTTCGTCGCGGGTCGCGGTGCCGATGACGCAGACCGAGGAGGCGTTGTCTTCGTCAATGTCATTGAACATGCGCCCGTGCTCGATGGTGTGCTGGTTCATCTCGAGGGCGTTGGCCCAGGTGCCAATGAAGATGAAGGGCGAAAAGGTCTTGGAACCACGGGTGAAGATGGGGCGCTGGATGCGCATCTCGGGCGTGATCGTCTTGATGAGCGGCGCGCTTTCTTGCAGCGCATAGACGTCGTTGATGGTCGTGCCCACGGCCTGGTCGGCGAGGTGGGCCTGCGCGGGCGGGATGTCCTGCTCCTCGACGCGGACTTTTTCCACGCCGCCGATTTCAATGAGCGCGGCGCGCAGTCCATTCTCCATGCCCTGCACCAGCGCCGACATCGCCACGAGGCTGGCCACGCCGAGGATGATGCCGAGCACAGTCAGGAGGGAACGGAACTTGTGGGACCAGATTTCCTTGAACCCGATGGTGATGGAATTGAAGAAATTCATTTCCCCCGATCCAGCCCCGCCAGCCGCGCATCGACGTGCGTGGCAATCTTCCCGTCGCGGATTTCGATGCGGCGCGGCGTGACGGCGGCGATCTCGGGATCGTGCGTGACCAGCGCGATGGTGCGGCCCTGTTCGCTGAGGGTGCGGAAGAGCGTGAGAATGACCTCGCCGGTGTGCGAGTCGAGGTTGCCGGTCGGCTCGTCGGCGAAGACAATCTTGGGTTCGTTGACCAGCGCACGGGCGATGGCCACGCGCTGCTGCTGACCGCCGGAGAGCTGGCTGGGACGGTGTTTGCTGCGGTTCTCCAGCTCGACCAGCTTGAGCGCGTTCATGGAACGCTCGCGCCGTTCGCGCGCGCTCACGCCGCTGTAGATGAGCGGCAGCTCGACGTTCTGCAGGACGTTGAGCTTGGGCAGCAGATTGAAGAACTGAAAGACGAAGCCAATCTTCTCGTTGCGCACGCGGGCCAGCTCGGAGGGCTTGGAGTCGTGAATCATTCTGCCATCAAGCTGGATGGTGCCTTTGCTCGGTGAATCCAAGCAGCCCAGGATGTGCATGAGGGTGGACTTGCCACTGCCCGACGGGCCGATGATGGAAATAAATTCGCCCGCGTGAATGTCGAGGGAGACATCATCCAGCGCGCGAATTTCTTCGCCGCCCAGATGATAGATTTTGCTGACGTTGCGAAGTTCGACGAGCGCCATGGCGGGCTAGAGAACGGCTTTTTTCGGGGCGGCGTTGACGGCGCTGGATGGACGTCCGCCGGTCTCGGGCTTCTTGCCGGGCTTGGCACCCTTGGCGTCGGGCGGCAGTTCCAGCGCGACCACCTCGCCATCCTTCAAGCCCCGCTGCACCTCGGCGAATGAGTAATCACTGATGCCAATCTGCACGGAGCGCTTCTCAAATTTCTCGCCGTCTTGCACATACACGAAGCGCTCGCCCTTCTCCGTGAACACCGCCGAGAGCGGCACCGAGAGAGCGCTCTCCACGGAGGCCACGGGGATGCCAAGAATGGAAGTCATGCCGGGACGGATGCGCGGGTCGAGGTTCTTGATCGTGATGCGGGCGGAGAATCCCTTGATGCCGTTGCGGATCACGGCCTGCGGCGCGATGCGTTCGACCACGCCCTTCATCTTGAGGCCGGGCACAGATTCGACCTGCACATCCACGGGCTGGCCATTCTTCATGCGCGTCACATCGGCCTGGTTGATGTGGGCCGTGATGATCATGTCGTTGAGGTTGGCGATGGTCATGACCTCGGTGCCAGAGTTGAAGCCCGCCGAACCGGAAACGGTCTGCCCCAGCGACACCGGCCGGGTCAGCACGGTGCAGTCAAAGGGCGCCTCAATGTGCGTCTTGGCCAGCCGATCGTCGATTTGCTTGAGGGCGCGGTTGGCGCGCTCAAGGGAATTCTTGGAGAGGTCCACCGCGTTCTTGGCGAGCTGATGTTCCGTGCGCGCGTTGTCGAAAATCTCCTGGGCCACGAGCTGGCCGTCGAAAAGGTTTTTGTTGCGGGTGAACTCGCGTTCCGTCTTCTCCACCTGCAAAGACGCGGCCTCAATCTGGAGCTTCGCCCCTGCGATCTGGCTGACCTGCGTCTCGCGTTCACTCTGCAAATCCGTGTCGTCGAGCCGGCAGAGGAGCTGACCCTTTTTCACCTTGTCGCCGAGGTCCACGGGCAGCTCAGAAATGCGCCCGTTGATTTCCGGCCGCACCGAGACCTGATCGGCGGGACCGATTTCGCCCGCGCCCGTGATGGAGAAACTGATGTCGCGCGCCTCGACGGCAGCGGTCGAGACGTGCTTGGTGTCCGGGGCTTCGGCCTTGCGCCGCTGCCATTGTTTCCAGACAAAAAAACCGCCGGTTCCGATTCCGACGACCACGAGCAATGTTAAAAATAATCTCATCCGTTTGGGTTCCCGCGTGGGAAAATGATTACCGCGAGAGTGGACTGCGCCGATGCGACCCGCTATTCAAAAATTGTCGGCCCGCGCATTTGTCGCAGGTGGGGGAATTAAATTCAGATCAACGGCAAAGCGCCAGGCTCGCGCATTAACGCGGGCCGGGCCGGCGGGATAATCCGTGGCGATATAGCTGGAGCCGTCGCATCCCTGACCGAGGGCGAACGGGAAAGGACAGAGTGAAACAATCACCCAGCCTTTCCCTGGTTGACCGGAACAACACTCCGAGGCGGGCAAGGCGTTTGGGTGTTCAGTCAGACGTAGGTGAGCTTTCCCTTGGTTCGTAGCCGAGAAGCTGCTTCAACGCCGAATCGTTTTTTGCAGGCCTGCGCCCTGCATTGGTTGGCCCGTACAGTTCTACTGTGGTTTGCGCTGCTCCCAAAAAAGCCCTTGTGCGTGGACCCCAAAGGTCGCTAGAG